>CACZPV010000056.1 GCA_902783065.1 uncultured Ruminococcus sp. | reverse complement strand
TGCAAAGGGTTTCCCCCGGGGAAGTGTGTCAAACAGTAAAACAATTCAAATCCATAACTAATTATACACTATTTTTACAAAAATATAAAGAGTTTTTTGTTAACAAGAAGTAAAAACTTGTTTGTTTCCCGAATTTGTGGAGTCATACTCCTTTTTCGATAGTTACATTGATATTAAATGCTTTTTGTGCATTGTCATAGACCTTTTCCATGCATTTTGCCATATATGTACAATTTATATTTTTGAGGCTGTGTCTGACAATATATTTAAGTTTCCTCCGTTTTTCCGGTTCAAAGAAAGAAAGCGTTTTCATATACCTGACAAATTCCTTTTCATCCTTGTATACAAAGCCGTTCACGCCGTCTTTAATCATGCTGTACACATATTTTTCCTTATCTTCCTTGACAAGTACCGGCAAACCGCAAGCCATCGCTTCGGCGAAGGACATTGATAAAAGTCCGTCCTCCGCTGAACACACATAAATGTCGCAGGATGAAAGTACCTCCGGCATAATGCTGTGGGCAAGCACACCCGCAAAATGTACTCTGTCATTCAGATGCTTTTTAGCACAAAGGCTTTTAAGATGTACAGTTTCCGTTCCGCCGCCGACGATAAGCAAATGGATATTGTCTTCATAACGAAGTCTTCTTTTGAAAATGTTCAGCAGAAATTCAAGATTTTTAGCAATAGTCAGATCGCCGGCAAACACAGCAACTGTTGCATTTTTTGGCAGACCGAGCTTCTGACGTATTTTCATTTTAGCCTGATGATTAATTTTCTGATAATCAAATCGTTTTTTATCCGTAGCAACCGGTGTCAGAAGGACCTTTCTTTTTCTTCCTGCCATTCTTACAAACAGTGCGGCTCTTTTATTGGATGAAGTAATAACCTGTGCATTATCGATCATATCGCAGAAATGACGTTTTTCAAAAAACGTTTTGATCTTCCATACAAGGTAAGATTTATCTGAAAAACGGTCACCAAAATAATCGTTAACAGAAAAAACCACAGAACATCTGAGTCTGTCAGCCAGTGCAAGCCCCATATATCCGATTTGCGTATCTGTCAGTATATGGATAATATCAGGTTGAAAATTTCTTACAAAGCGTGTCACATGAACATCGTTGATATTTTTACATTCATAACCGAATTTATTGCCCGAACGTTTGGCGGGGCATCGTATCACGCCTCTTTTTATAGAGGGCTGTGTCGTATGGATAGAGGAAGTTACGATAAGTACTTTATGACCTCTGTTTTCAAGACCTTTTCTAAGAACTTCTGCGTAAGTGGATATTCCGCTGATATAGGGGGATAGCACCTCCGTAAAAATTGCAACATTCATCATTATCACACCAAACCGAATTAATGTTTTCTCAATAATACTACTTATTATACCATATTTTACGGCTGAAAAAAACCGTTTTTTCTATAAAATTACATATTTTTTGCAAATGTCATCTGTTTTTTGGAGAATTCATCCAAGAACCGTCATCAATAGTACAACTGCAATAAAAAGACAGAATAATTTTGATGACAGGACAGCCTTGAAATCCCGTATGAAGCGGCGAAGATTCATTCCGGGTAGTTCAGCTTTGAGCATCAGCGGGAGTAAAGCTGCAGCAGCGGCAATACCGATTATTCCGGTCAGATAAAAAAGCAGGCTGCTCCATTCTTCAGAAAGGAAACTGTTGGCTGCCGTCAGTGACAGTGCCAGAACGTTGTTAAGCAAATGTACCGTAATCGGAACGGCAATATTTTCTGAAACAATGCGTATAGTACCCAGTATCATCCCGGCTGCGAAGGCAAAAATCATATTAGCCGGACCGCTGTGGATCATAGAAAACAGCAGTGAGGAAAGTACAATGGAAAATAAAATTCCGTATTCCCTCAGGTATGTCAGTATGCAGCCGCGGAACAGCAGTTCTTCCAATACAGCCGGCAGGATTCCGGCGCACAGAATCATAAGGAAAAATTCGCACATATCATTGTATGAAGCGCCGTAGGTATTTTCTGTCTTTGCAATCGAGCGTATAAGCGAGATAATGAAGTTAAGTCCGGTACAGCAGCCGAATCCGAATAATACCGAAACAACAGAAAATCCGGCAGACGATTTTGATTTATTATCTGTACTTTTGTATTTTCTGTATATATTTCCGTAGCAGAATAGCAGTATCGGAACTGACATTGAAATTACAGAGGTAAGTCCCATGCGTACAGCAGCAGATATGTATACGGTATTTCCGATAAAATGTAGTAAAAGTTTTGTAACCCCTGTAAGAATAAAAGATACCGCCGCTAATAGTACGGCGGTATCGATTTTCATAGTTTTTCTGTTAAATTTGTTCATAGCTGTCCTTTCATTTTTTCAGCGGCAAGAAGCACAGCAGTTTTGCCCGAATGGAAATTCAGACCTCCCTGCATCCATACAGCATAAGGTTCCCTGATTGGTGCATCGGCAGAAAGCTCTATTGATGAGCCGAGAGTAAAAGCACCTGCCGCCATTATCACCTTGCTGTCATAGCCGGGCATATCCCACGGTTCCGGAGTGACAAAGGAGTCGATGGGGGAAGCCGCCTGTATTCCCTGACAGAAAGATACCAGTCTTTCCTCATTTCCCAAAAGGATTGCCTGAATAATATCGCCCCGTGCTTCGCTGTAGGAAGGTGTTACTTCAAATCCCAACATTTCAAACAGAGCGGCGGCAAAGACAGCTGTTTTCATAGCTTCTCCTGTTACATGAGGAGCATTGAACGTTCCCATAAAAAGCTCACGGTTCTGACCGAGGGTACACCCGATTTCTTTTCCTGTACCGGGGGTAGTCAGCCGATAGGAACAGGCTTCTACAAGATCATGACGTCCTGCTATATAGCCGCCTGTTGGTGCAATTCCTCCGCCGGGATTTTTTATCAGAGAGCCTGCCATCAGATCGCAGTATTTTCCGGGTGCAGAAATTTCTGTATATTCTCCGTAGCAGTTGTCCAGCATGACAATACAGTCGGGTGAAATCTCTTTGGCAAGTTCATATATTTTTCGTATATCATCATTAAGCAGAGTTGGTCTCAGGCTGTAGCCTCTTGACCGTTGGATGTAGACCATTCTCGTATCAGGTTTAATCGTCCTGCGAATATTATCATAATCGACTCTGCCATCCGGCAGAAGATCAACCTGTTCGTAATGTACTCCGAAATCTTTCAGAGAACCGCTGTAATCTGAGCCTATTCCGATAACACCCTGCAGCGTATCATACGGTATTCCGGTAACGCTTACCATAGTATCACCGGGACGCAGTACACCAAATAGGGCTACTGTAAGTGTATGAGTGCCGCTGGCAAAGCTATGGCGTACCAGAGCATCCTGTGTTTCCATAACCTCAGCATAAATAGAATCGAGAACATCCCGTCCTCTGTCACCGTATCCGTAGCCTGTGGTAGCTGTAAAACAGCTTTCACTGACGCGAGCATTCTGAAAAGCTTTTAACATTTTAAGCTGATTATATTCAGTAATTTTATCAATACTGTCAAGATACGGTTTTGAAGTATTCATAGCTTTATCACCGAGTTTCAGTATATCCTCGGAGATATCAAAAAACGAGTTTTTCATTTATTCACTTTCCTTTTTCAAAAGGGCTGTCAGAGTAAACTCTTTGACAGAAGCTTTGCCCTTGCTGTCTTTAACATAGGTTTTGATTGTAAATGTACCTGCCGAGCCGGGTTTGAACGTGCCAACACCGTTTTTGTCAAAT
>CACZPV010000055.1 GCA_902783065.1 uncultured Ruminococcus sp. | reverse complement strand
TTTTAATAATTCAACTTATACTGAACCGAGAAAGTTGACGACTGATATAATTGTTTTAGCCTAAATGGCTGCGGGTATTAGTAAGGGATCGGCGGCTCTCCGGTTGGTATCGTGCCCGTAAGGGCACACCATCCGAGAAAGCAGACGACTGATATAATTGTTTTAGTCTAAATGGCTGCGGGTATTAAACTGACAGCGGCGGCACGCCGCCTGGCGGCTTGAAAAAAGAAGTAAATGGTGTTATTATATTAGTATAATAAATCGCCTATGGAGGAAATGTAATTATGGCAATTATTACTGTCAGCGATCTTATGATGGAATTCGGTGATCAAAGACTTTTTGAACATATGAATTTTGAAATACAAAAAGGTGATCGTGTCGGTCTGATCGGTGTAAACGGCAGCGGTAAAACTACTCTATTTAAAATTTTGACGGGTGAGTATCTGCCTGGGGATGGTATGGTTGTCATTAATAAAAATTCGTCTGTTGGCTATATGGAACAGCATGTATGCCGCCATCTTGAAAGAAGTGCTTATGACGAAGTGATGACTGTATTTGACGATCTGATCGCTATGGAAAAGGAATTGGAGGGACTTAATGCTTTGATCGGGTCAGTTCATGATGAACTGGATGAAATGGTCGAAAGACAAGCTTTCCTGCATGATGAACTGACAAGACGGGGCGGTCTTACCTGTCGCAGCAGAGCAAGATCTGCATTGATGGGTCTTGGATTTGATGATGAAAAAATGAAGCTTCCGATAAGCTCCCTCAGCGGTGGTCAGCGGGCAAAATTACAGCTTGCAAAATTATTACTGTGCGGAGCAGATTTTCTTCTTCTGGATGAACCTACCAACCATCTTGATACTGAAAGTGTAGAATGGCTTGAGGAATTTCTGACTGAATCAAACAGTTCATATATGGTTATTTCTCATGACCGTTATTTTCTGGACCGTACAACTAATAAAACATTTGAAATAGAAAACAGGAAAATGACACGGTATCAGGGCAATTATACTGCGTATCTGCCGCAGAAACAGGAACATTTGCTTTCTTTGCAGCGTGCCTACGATAATACAATGAAAGAGATTAACCGTCTTGAAGGAATCGTTGAACAGCAAAGGCGCTGGAACAGGGAAAAGAATATCCGGACTGCCGAAAGTAAAATGAAAGCTATTGAAAGACTTGAAAAAAACCTTGAAAAACCTGAAAATTCCCCTTCCGCCATTCATTTCAATCTTGGAATACGCAGTCAAAGCGGCAATGATGTCCTTGAACTTGAAAATGTTTCACTTGGATTTGACGGTGTATCTTTGTTCCGTAATGTAAATATGGATATCAAGCGGGGTGACAGGATCTTTATTCTCGGGCCTAATGGCTGCGGCAAAACATCTCTGCTGAAAACAATTCTCGGTCAATATCAGGCTGACTGCGGCAGAATTTCTTTTGGTGAGGGTGTTAAGGTCGGGTATTATGATCAGATTCAAACAGGAATGGACAGCGAAAAAACTATCTTTGAGGAATTGTCTGACTGTTTTCCTGCTATGACAAATACTGAGATAAGAAATACATTGGCACGTTTTTTGTTCAAAAATGATGATGTGTTCAAACCCCTTTCAACACTTAGCGGGGGAGAGCGTGCCAGAGTTCTGCTGACAGAACTGATGCTTGGAAAGGCTAACCTGCTGCTCCTTGACGAACCTACCAACCATCTGGACATAAACTCTTGTGAAGCATTGGAGGATGCACTATTAAGCTATGAAGGTACGCTGATCGTGGTATCTCATGACCGTTGGCTGATAAATGCGCTTGCGGATAAGATTTTTTATCTGACATCTGACGGAATACAGGTATACGAGGGAAGCTATGAGGACTTTATTAAAAAAGCCGAGCCTTTTCGTAAAAAAACCGCGCAGTACTCTGATCGCCCGAAAGAGGCGAATCAGTCCGACTATAAAAATAAAAAAGAAGCGGATGCACAGCGCCGAAAAGCTAAGGCGAAATTAAACAAGCTTGAAAAGGAAATCGCAGAAACAGAATTGAAACTTACTGAATTGAACGAAAAGCTTAACACACCGGAGATTTCTTCTGATTATGAAGAATTGATGAGAGTAGCAGACGAAATATCAAAGACCGAGTCGGTATTGGATGTTATGTATACCGAATGGGAGAATCTGACAGAAATCACAGAGGAGGGATGCTAGTTAAAAAATCCGGAAGCCTATTACGAAAAAATAATGAAAGAAGTGATGAAATGAGTAAAAATATAACAGAAATGTCCTTTGATGAAATTTTCCCTGAAACATCTTCTCCTAAAAAAACGAGCTATTCGTCTTTATCAGATGAATCATACTCAGACGCGGATCCATTTACATCTGATATGTACGATAACAAAGATGCGTACGATTACGATGATTACGGAACGGATATTTCTTCTTTGGAAGATGAACTCAGAAAAAATACCTTTCCGCAGGATGTACCGGCTCCTCCGCCCCGCAGCACTGATTTTGCTTCGCCTGTTACTTCTGCGCCGCAATACGGCGGTACGAATTTTCCGCCGCCCCCTTCTGTGCCGCAATACGGCGGTACGAATTTTCCGCTGCCTTCTTCTGCACCGGCATCTGACAATTATGCAGGGGAAAACAATGGATTCTATTCATCCGCAGACAATTCTGTACCATCAGAAGATACCTTTCGGCAGACGACTGTAAATATGTACCATAATTACAGCAGCAATTCTACAGGTGTTTCAAAAACACAAAAGGATGGATTTGGATTAATTTTAGGAATTATTTCTCTTTTCACCGCCGGAATGTTTCCGCTGGGACTTATATTAGCAATAGCCGGTCTGGTTATGACAAATAAAGAGGAAAAGGAGGCTGTTAAGAATGGACGGCCTCTTCCGCCGAAAAATAAAGCAGGAAAAGCAATTTGTATTTTTTCAATAATAGTTAATTTACTTAGTTCTTTGATGTATCTTGTACCTATTTTTATAACTCTTTTTTAGTCGATTGTAAAAGTCTGAAAATCCTTTATTCATGCGTTTTTTTAATATCATATGCTTTACAATTTTTCTACGCTGTAATCCGTCATTTTCGTATCTTTTACGTCGAAAAAACTGCTTTTTGACTTTCGGAGGTAGGTTTTTTACAATCGGTTATAACTCTTTTTATAAAATGATCTTCAGGTTATCACGACCCCAGACGTTCACAACAATCCCCCTCCCGGTGGAAAGGGGCAGGGGAATGGGCAGAAAAATTGTACCGCATCTCCGGAGTAATTGCTCCGGAGATGCGGCTTTTTGCGAATGATTATATTGTCCTTTTGGCGCAGGCTATGGCAAGGGAGCCGGGTCCTATATGACATCCGATACTCAGTGAGAGCGGTGCAGCGTGAACTTCAAATTCCGGAAAGGCTTCCCGTATATCATTTACCCATGTTTCAACCTCGAACAGCTTCATATCGGAATATGATGCATGAAGTGTCATCTGTCCTGCTGAAATCTCGTCTTTAAAGCGTACCTCAAAGTCTTTTTTCATGGCTTCTATCATAGCCTTCTTTGCAGTTTTGGTGCCTCTTGATTTGGCATAAGCATCCAGCTTTTCGCCCTGTATCTGTAGTATAGGCTTAAGGTTCATTACATTAGCAATCAGCGCTCCGGCTGCCGTTACTCTGCCGCCTCTTTTGAGAAAGGTAAGTTTGTTGACCATAATATAAATGCTTGATTCACCGCCGTCTGCTTCGAGCTTGCGACAGATTTCCGAACCTTCCTGTCCGTTTTCTGCCATTTCTTTGGCATCAATAACCGACTGGAATTGAGTGACGGATATTCTATGGTTATCAACAACAAATACTTTGCCTTCGTATTCGGATGCAGCAAGCATTTTAGCTGTCTGACACGAACTTGACAGTCCTGAGGACATCGGAATATAAACAATCTCGTCATAGTCTTTAAGGATACTATTCCATAATTCTGTCAGCTGACCCGGAGAGGGCTGTGTTGTGGAAACCGTTGTTTTGCTGTCGGCAATTATCTTATAAAATTCTTTATATGTAATATCTACATTTTCTATATAATCCTTACCGTTTACGTTAAAAGACATGGGCATCAGGAATATCCCGAGCTGATCAGCTTCTTCCTGCATAATGCCGCTGTTGCTGTCTGTTGCAATTGCTGTTTTTTTCATAACTTCCTCCGTAATATTCTTGTGCAGGTTTCTGTTTTTTGGCAGATACAGTTTACTTTACCTGATCTCACCTATAAAGGAGATGATCTCATCTCTCATACGGATTGCTTCCCTTCTTGCAGCCTGTGCGTAATCGGTGGGGTCACATCCTTCTTTTTTCCATGCACACATTATACCTCTTGAGGAATTAATTATTGCGCCTGATCCGTTTTCGTCAAATGCAGGTGCAACATCTTTTGCTCCGCCGCCCTGTGCGCCGTAACCGGGAACAAGGAAGAAGGTATGGGGGAGAGTTTTTCTCAGTTCACCGAGCTGTTCCGGATAAGTAGCGCCTACTACTGCGCCGACGCCGGAGTAATCTGTTTCTCCGGTTGTCTGGGCGCCCCAGCTTTCACACATATTGCCCATTGTTCTGTATACGGTCAGTCCATCGTCAAGTGTCCTGTCCTGAAGTTCTCCTGATGAAGGATTTGAAGTTTTGACAAGAACAAAAATACCTTTATCATCTTTTTGGCAGATTTCAAGCAGCGGCTTTATGCCGTCAGTACCCAGATAACCGTTTACGGTCAGTGCGTCTGCACCGAATGCAGAAATATCCTGCCCCTCAATATCGGTAGTGCCAAGATGTGCTTTTGCATATGCCTCCATTGTAGTGCCTATGTCATTTCTTTTTCCGTCGGTGATCACAAACATGCCCTTCTGTTTTGCATAGGAAATTGTGCGCTCAAGAATACGAACACCCTGCCAGCCGTACATTTCATAATAAGCTGCCTGAGGTTTTACAGCAGGGACAATATCACAAAGTGCGTCAATAAGCCCCTTATTAAACTCGAAAAGGGCTTCTGCGGCGCCTTCGAGAGTTTTTCCGAAATTAGCATAAGAGTTTTCTTTAATATATCCAGGGATGTAATCCAGTTTCGGATCCAATCCTGCTACTGTGGGGTTCTGCTTTTGTTTTATATTATTGATAAGTCTGTCGAATGACATTTTTATTCCTCCTTGTAATTCGTCATTTTCGCAGCTTTTGCGTCGAAAACGACTGGATAAGATGAACCCGTACGGATTCAGGTTGCTTGTTATTTTCAGAAAATAACTGCTTTTGAAGTCCGGAATGGAATATCCGGCAATCAGAATTATTGATCTCTATAGACAATTTTGCCGCCGCAGATCGTCATTTTTACTTTTGCATACATACGGATACCCTTGAAAGGTGTATTTTTGGATTTACCATGAAGCTTTTCAGGATCCACTGTCCATTCTTCCTCCTTATAAAGGAAAAGGTCAGCGGGCGCACCGATATACATTGTTCCGGCAGGAATACCAAGAATAGCAGCGGGATTGCAGGACATTTTCTGAATCAGTTCACCCTCGCTCATAACACCGCCTTTGACAAGTACGGTATAGGCAGCTGCAAAAGAGGTTTCCATACCGATAGAACCGTTCGGAGCATTTTCAAAATCCGCTTTTTCATCCGGAGTATGCGGTGCGTGATCGGTAGCGATTGCATCAATTGTACCGTCTTTCAGTGCTTCAATCATTGCGAGACGGTCACGTTCGGTTCTGAGCGGGGGATTCATTCTGTAGTCCGCATCCTTTTTAAGAAGCTCTTGTTCTGTCAGCATAAGATAATGCGGTGCTGTTTCTGCGGTGACTTTGACGCCTGCTTTTTTTGCATCACGGATCATGTTGGCGGAAGTACAGGTGCTGACATGGCAGATGTGAATTGGTACATCGTAAGCAGCGGCAAGTGATAATTCTCTTGCAGTACCAGCGTCTTCTGCGGCTCTTGGCATTCCTTTTATGCCGAGCTGCACAGAAATATCTCCTTCGTTCACCTTACCGCCTGCAAGATAAGGGTCCTCACAGTGGGCAGTGACGGGAATATTAAGCTCAGCAGCTTTTTGCATAGCCTTTACCATGATTGAAGTGTCCAATACCGGTCGCCCGTCATCAGAAAGAGCGTCAATGCCGGCTTCATAAAGTGCATCAATATCGGTTGCCTCATGACCGCCAAGTCCTTTGGTGATGGAGCCGACAACGTAGACATGAGCGTCAGCATCCTTTGCCTTGTTTTTTATATATTCTACTGTTCCAGGGGAATCTACTGTCGGCACAGTATTTGGCATAGCGAGAAGGCTTGTAACACCGCCGGCTGCTGCTGCACGGCATCCGCTGAGAATATCCTCCTTATCAGTCTGACCGGGATCTCTCAGGTGAACGTGCAGATCAACCAGTCCGGGAGCCGCTTTCAATCCCGAACCATTTATAATTTCAACATTTCCTTCAGCGGTTTCAGGATCAGCGAATACACCGTTTTTGATAAAGATGTCACCCATATTGTTGGTATTGTTATCCGGGTCGATAATGTATACATTTTTAATCAGTATATCTGCCATATAAGCACCTCCGGTTATTCTTCTTCTCCATCGGCTGTTACGAATAATTTGCCAATAGATTTTTTGAGTTTGCTTCCGATTTTTTCATCGTTTTTTGCTTCAAGATCTTTCAGTGGGATTTCCTCCGAACCGGGGGCAAACGGGTCAGGCGTATGCTCCTCATCATTCTCACCGGGATTATCTGCGGTGTTTTTTTCTGCTGATTCCGGATTTTTTGTTTCAGGGGAAAGCCGGTTTTGGGCGGAAGCTGTTTCCTTTGCTTTTTCCGGCAATTTATCCTGTGCAGCTTCAGGGTCAACAGGTGCTTCGGTGACATCGGGAGCATTTGCTGCTGACTGTCCGGATTCCTGATTTACGAGGGTATCAGGATCAATTTTACCGCTGAAAATATCTTCCATAATTTTGTTATATTCGTCTGCATTGACACTTTCCAGACTGGGGATGATTGTCAGATATTCATTTCTGGGTTCGACAGGTGATGCGAAGAATGTATCAGGCAGTTCAAATACAATACCGGAGTCCCGTTCAAATATAAAGGGCGGCTCCTCTGGTTCGGATACTGTTTTTTCATCTTTGTTCTCTTTGACTTCATCCAATGCGCTTTTATCTTTTTCATGTGCATCATCGGATTCCGTCTGTGCTGCGGAGTTTTCTTCCGGCTGGTATTCCTTATCTGTCACGGATTGTTCTTTACGGGCAGTGTCAGGCTCCGTTATCTGCTCTGTTTTTTCAGATTCGGAAGAAGATTCTTTTTCTTCTGACTGCAAGGATGTTTCTTTAACCGGATCGGCATCAGGTGTTTTCTCTGCTTCATTGATGACGCTTTCAGTTACTTCCGCAGGCTTTTCCGACTGGAGCTTATCTTGTTTTTGTTCAGTATCTGATGATGCAGATGCTGATTCTTTTTTGTTTTCTTCTTCATCCTGCCTGTCATGAGCGGTGGTTGAGGAAGGATGGTCTGTTATGTCAGAAACCGTATTGGTTTTCCCGATATCAGCAGTTTCTTCTTTTTTATCTGTTTTATTGCTCAGTTCATCGCTATTTTTTACAGCTTCCACAGCAACTTGTGCAGCTTTT
>CACZPV010000054.1 GCA_902783065.1 uncultured Ruminococcus sp. | reverse complement strand
TGCCGGTTATAGCTGACAGAAAGGAGGATATAAAATGGAAATATTTAAGATCGAAGATCTGACATTTGCTTATCCGGCATCACAGAGAAATGTACTTGACAGAATTTCTTTTTCCGTTGCAAAAGGTGAATTTATTACTGTCTGCGGATTGTCGGGTTGCGGAAAAAGTACACTTCTGCGTCATATGAAAACGGTGCTTTGTCCTTATGGCAAAAAAAGCGGAAAAATTATTTTTAACGGAGATCTCCTTGAAAATACAGGGGAAAAGGAACAAGCAAGTAAAATTGGTTTTGTCATGCAGTCGCCAGATTATCAGACGGTTACAGATAAGGTATGGCATGAACTGGCATTTGCACTTGAAAACTTAGGATATGATCATGAAACAATTATGCGAAAGTCAGGCGAAACGGCATCCTTTTTCGGAATGGAAAGCTGGTACCATAAAAAGATAAGCGAACTTTCCGGAGGACAAAGGCAAATTCTTAATATTGCATCAGTAATGATTACTTCGCCTGACATATTGATACTTGACGAACCGACAGCACAGCTTGATCCGCTTGCTGCACAGGATCTGATGCAGTTATTGATAAGAATTAACCGTGAGTTAGGTACAACGATCATAATGAGCGAACATGAACTTGGTACAGCTTTTTCATGCAGTTACAGAATTATTACCATGTCGGACGGGACAATTATTTCAGACGATACTCCTGAAAGAACAGCAAAAATCCTGTTTTGCAGTCATCCTGAAATGGCAAAGGCTTTGCCGGTTAGTGCAAGAGTACATTTTTTGCTTGACTCACAGTATCAGCCGGTACCGTTTACAATATCTGAAGGGCGGAATATGCTGTCAGATTATCTGACAGATCGTAAGGCGCAGGAAATAAGTATTATTCATACAGATCATTCCAAAAAGGAAACGCCTGTATTGGAACTGCGTGATATTTATTTTCGTTATAACCGCAAAGGAACCGATATTTTACGTGGAGCATCTTTGAAAGCATATGGGGGAGAGGTATTGTCGATTGCAGGTGGAAATGGCAGCGGAAAAACAACATTGCTTACAGCTGCCGCCGGATTGCACAATGCATACAGCGGAAAAATATATTATAACGGAAGGACGAAAAATAAAAGCAGATATGCTTATCTCCCGCAGAATCCACAGTCATTATTTATTGCAGATAGTGTGCGGGAGGAATTGAATGATGTGATATCTGACACTGTTACCGATCAGGAACAGCGCAGCGGTCTGATTCTGAAAACGGCAAAGCTATGTGGATTGGAAAAGCTGCTTGACCGACATCCCTATGACCTTTCGGGAGGGGAGCAGCAAAAGGCTGGAATTGCAAAAATTTTACTGACAGATCCAGATGTTTTGTTTCTGGATGAACCGGTCAAAGGAATGGATGTTCGTGCTAAAAATGATATCGGCCAAATTTTACGTCAGCTTGCTAAAGCAGGGAAAAGCATTATTCTTGTAAGTCACGATATGGATTTTTGTGCGAGGTATTCAGACAGATGTGCCATGCTGTTTGATGGGCAGATAATTGGTATGGATGAACCACATGATTTTTTCTGCGGCAATCATTTTTATACTACTTCTGCAAGAAAACTAACACAAGGATTGATAAAAAATTGTATTACAGAAGAAGATATTTTATCATCGTTCGGAATAAAAGCTGACAGCAGTGATGATAAATTGTTTCAGATTGATATTTTTCCTGAAACGCCTCCGAAAAAAAATAGTGGAAATAATAGAAATAATCATAAACCAAATGGAAAAACTTCTTTAAAAAAGTCTGACATCAGAATCAGCTGGATACACCGCTCAGGAAAACATACGGCAGTTACTTCGGGTATTGTATTTTTTCTTATACCGCTGACGATATATGTCGGCATACATTATTTAAACGATACAAAATATTTGTTCATATCTCTCTTAATCATGCTGGAATGTATGCTGCCCTTTTTTGTAATATTTGAAAGACGGCATGTCAAAACACGGGAATTGGTACTCATTGCGGCAATGTGCGCCTTGTGTGTCACGGCGAGAGCTGCGTTTTATATGTTTCCTGAGTTTAAACCGCTGACAGCAATGGTTATAATATCCGGAGCCGCTCTGGGCGGAGAAACGGGATTTTTAATTGGCTCAATATCAATGTTATGTTCTAATATTATTTTCGGTCAGGGACCCTGGACACCGTGGCAAATGTTTGCGATGGGATTAATCGGACTTTTATCGGGAATTATTTTCAGCAATAACAGGATTCCGACAAATCGCATAATCTTTGCCGTGTTCGGGTTTATTTCTGCCTTATTGATTTACGGCGGAATTATGGATCCTGCAGCAGCTGTAATGTCGCATATAGCAATAACACCTGAGAGTGCTTTGGCATATTATGCAGCCGGATTGCCTCTTGATCTGATTCATGCAGCATCTACAGCATTTTTTTTATTTTTCGGAAGCCAGCCGATTCTTAAAAAGCTAGAAAGAATTAAGGTAAAATACGGATTAACATTATGAAAGAACTTCATCAATAACTTTTTTCAGTGTATCAGCAGATCTCTTTAAATCAGCTTCTTCCTGTTCATTTAATTCTATCGGAACATTTGCTTCGACGCCGTTTTTACCTACTATAGCAGGCATACTCAGTGCAATACCGCTGATGCCATGATTATTTTTTTGAATACTCGACACCGGCAGAATTGATTTTTCATCTCTGACGATTGCTTCACAGATTCGTTTAACGGACATGGCAATTCCGTAATAGGTTGCTTTTTTCTTGAGAATAATTTCATAAGCACTGTTTTTGACATCTTCTGCGATTTTATCCATAGAAGACTGATGATTGAAATGACCTCTCATTTCACAAAAATTATTCAGAGGAATACCCGAAACATTGGCACTGCTCCAGGCAGCAATTTCACTGTCACCATGTTCTCCGATAATAAAAGCGTGAACACTGCGATTATCAACACCGAGATGTTCGCCCAGCAGATATTTCAGTCTTGCAGTATCAAGAACAGTACCGGAACCAAAAACTCTGTCTGCCGGAAATCCGCTGAGCTTTGCTGCGATATAAGTAAGTATATCCACCGGGTTTGCAACAATCAGCAAAATACCGTCCTGGTTATACTTAGCTATCTGAGGAATAACTGATTGAAAGATTCCGACATTTTTTCTGACAAGATCAAGTCTTGTTTCACCGGGTTTCTGACCTGCACCGGCTGTTACAATTATGACCGAAGCATCAGAAATATCGCTGTAGTCACCGGCATAAATCTGCATAGGTTTTGCAAAAGGCAGCCCATGACTGATATCCAGAGCTTCTCC
>CACZPV010000053.1 GCA_902783065.1 uncultured Ruminococcus sp. | reverse complement strand
TCTATATTTGGATTCTTTTTTTTCAGTTCTTTTATCAGCCGTTTGGTTTCCAGCCGCTTACCTGTTTCATCGCTGTCACAGCGATCCTGCATTTCGGTGAAACGGCAGGCACAGCGCAAAAATTCCAACTCGTTATGTTCAGCCCATGATATAATGTCATCCTCGTGAACACAATACAGCGGACGTATCAGTTCCATACCTTCAAAATGACTGCTGTGCAGCTTTGGAATCATTGCCTGAAGCTGCGCTCCGTAAAACATAGACATTACTGTGGTTTCGATAACATCAGAAAAATGATGCCCCAGTGCAATTTTATTGCATCCAAGTTTTTTTGCCTGACTGTACAGGTGTCCCCTTCTCATCCGGGCACAAAGATAACAAGGATATTTTTCAGCATTATTTGCCGCATCAAAAATATCTGTTTCAAATATTGTTATGGGAATATTCAGCAATCGGGCATTGTCTTCAATTTTGATCCGATTCTCACGATTGTATCCCGGATCCATTACCAGATACACAACATCAAACGATACTTCACTGTACCGCTGCAACAACTGCATCAGCTTTGCCATAAGCATCGAATCCTTGCCGCCTGATATACAGACGGCTATTTTATCGCCTTCGCTGATCAATTCGTATTCTTTAACTGCCCTTATAAATTTGTTCCACAATGTTTTGCGGTATTTTTTTGTAATACTTTGTTCTGTTTTCTGCCAGATCTCAGGATTTTTTTTCATTACAGCTTCCTGCCTTTGGTTATAAAGTTGATTGGTTTTTGATTCGCCACTGCACACTTTTCTCCGGGGGAAACCATTTGTTTAAAAACAAAGGGTTATCCCCCGGTCCCCTTTCCTAAAAAAACTGAAACTGAAAATTTATTAATTCTATAATGAATCAACAATAGCAGACGACTGTAATAGTGTTGAAGCTGTGTTTAGCTGCGGGCATTAAATTGACAGCGGCGGCTCACCGGAAAAATGATATCAGATTTCGTCTGAAAAGTCATCGCTGAGCTGATTAAGACTTGCAGCCTGTAAATATGCATTGATAAAACCGTCAAGATCGCCGTCCATAACTCCATTGACATTGCCTGTTTCAAATCCTGTTCTGTGATCCTTTACCATGGTATAAGGCATAAATACATATGAACGGATCTGTGCACCCCATGCAATTTCCTTCTGTACACCCTTGATATCCTCGATCTTATCAAGATGTTCCCTTTCCTTGATCTCAATGAGTTTGGATTTCAGCATCGTCATAGCAACATCTCTGTTCTGATACTGGCTTCGCTCCACCTGACATGCCACAACAATACCTGTCGGAATGTGAGTCAGTCGAACAGCTGATGATGTTTTATTTACCTTCTGACCGCCTGCGCCGCTGGCACGGTATACGTCCATTTTGATATCCTCCGGACGTATATCTACCTCTATGGTATTATCGATCTCCGGCATTACTTCCAGTGAAGCAAATGATGTGTGTCTTCTTCCCGATGAGTCAAACGGCGACACTCTTACCAGACGATGTACACCGGATTCGCTTTTCAGATAACCATAAGCGTTTTCACCCTCAATCAGCAGCACCGCACTTTTAAGCCCTGCTTCTTCTCCATCAAGGTAATCAACTTCCTTAACCTTGAAATTATGACGCTCTGCCCAGTGACTGTACATTCTGTACAGCATCAGCGCCCAATCCTGTGCTTCCGTTCCGCCTGCACCTGCATGAAATGTCAGAATCGCATTTTTACTGTCATATTCGCCTGTAAGAAGGGTTTGCAAACGCTGTGCTTCCAGACTTGTTTTTACCTTTTCCACTTCACTTTGTGCTTCTTCCAGAAGTGAAAGGTCTTCTTCTTCATTGGCAAGTTCTATCAATGCAAGTGTATCTTCATATGCAGATACCAACCCATCATATTCGGCAACCTTATTTTTGAGCGCACCTGTTTTCTGAAGAATTTTCTGTGAATTATCTACATCGTCCCAGAAACCGGGCTGAGAAGCTCTTTGTTCAAGCTGTTCAATTTCCATTTTCAGTTTATCAAGACCCAGTGCATTAGCAAGGTCAAGGATATCAGGGTGCATTCCCTCAAGTTTCAATTTTAATTCTTCAAACTGTATCATATACTCTCTCCGTTTCCCGCAGCAGCTGCCGCCGATTTTTCAAATCTATTTACATACTTTTCTATTATAAAATAATTTTTCCGGATTGTAAAGAGTAAAATCTCCCTATTTATCTAATATTT
>CACZPV010000052.1 GCA_902783065.1 uncultured Ruminococcus sp. | reverse complement strand
TTCGGTAAAGCACTGCCGCAAACAGTGCGGCTTCTTCTCCGCCTGCACCGCCTCTGATTTCGACAATAACATTCCTGTCATCATTAGGGTCTTTCGGAACCAACAAAAGCTTGAGTTCTTCTGTAATCAAAGCTTCCTTTTCTTCCAGAACTCTGATTTCCTCATCAATCATTTCGGCAAGCTCACTGTCTTTTTCTTCCTGCCGCATCTGTTTTGCTTCTTCCAGTTCCTGACGACAGCTTTTATATTCCCTGTATTTCAGTGCCACAGGCTCTGCCTCTTTAAGTTCTTTCATTGTCTGCGTATATTTCTCGGCAGATGATGCAACCGAGGGATCACAAAGCCGTGATGAAAGCTCCTCGTATTTTGTTTCAAATACTGTCAGTTTCTCAAACATACAGTTTCTCCTTATCGTTTCATCAATAGCTGATTGTAAAATTTTGAAACTTCTTTATACATGCGTTTTTTTTATATCATGTGTTTTACAATTTTTTCTCCGATGTAATCCGTCATTTTCTACACTTAAACATTGAAAACGACTGCTTTTTGATTTTCGCAGCGGGGTTTGTGCCGCCTTCGGCGGCACAAACCTTCGCCTTTTTACAATCGGCTGGTTTCATCAATTCAGCTGATTATAAAAATCAGATAATACTTTGTCTGTAAGGTTTAGGCTCCCTTTCATTTTACAGTTTCTCTACGCTGATATCCGATTCACTTTGCTGACTGCGAATTATTTTGCGGATATTTTTTTCTGCCTTATTTCGCGGAATCATTATCTCATGTCCGCATCCACAGCAGCGTATTTTAAAGTCCATTCCAATTCTCAGAACCTGAAATTGTCTGCTTTCCTTTTTTCCGCAAGGATGTGCTTTTTTCATTTCCAGAACATCACCGATTCTGATATCCATTCGCCCGCCCTCTTTCATAAATACCTGCAAGCCTGACCTTCCGCTTTTGTGAAATTTATCAACAAGCAGAACGCTTTTGTCAAGCCGGTTATTCAGTTTATTTCTTTTTCATTATATCACTATTCATACAGTTTTACAAACAAATCTTATCTGGTTTTTATTTTTGGACACAACTTATACAATTTTGACAGAAAAAAAGCATGTGTAAAATTTTTCTGATTTTTATTTACCAATACAATGCAAAATATTTCAGCAATATAGCAAATAATTTTCTGCCGGTCTGTATACAGAGAACAGGTCAGGGATATTTTTTATTTGCTTGTTTTAACTGTCTTGATTGCGGTAAATCCGTAATCAGATAACACAGCTGCGGTTTCTGCATCAATTATTTCACCAGGCATTATAACAGGAACTCCCGGAGGACAGGGACAAGCAGTATCAGCTGCTATTCTGCCCACGGCATCGTGAACTGATATTATTTCGGCAGAAGAAAACACCGCATCCCTTATGCTCATAGCTTTTTCCGGAAAAGCTTTCCTGTCAGCTGCTTTTTTAACCGGCTGTCCGGCAGTTAATTTTTCAACAGCTTTCCGCACACGTTCAAAATCCCGTTCTGTATTAAAGGGAGTACATAGAAGAACGGCATTTTCTCCGTCACAAAACTCACAATCTATACCAAAAGACTCAAAATAAGCAGTCTGATTACTTTCGCCGCACAATCCGACAAAAGCGGTATTCAAAGTAAGACGCAGAGGATCACACAACCCTTCAGGCTGCATTAAACCATGTTTTTCTGACAATTTTTTCAGCTTTGCAACCGTCTTTTCACACTGTTGGTAATCCTCTTTTCCGGTGCCGTAAAGCATATAATCGGCGCACAAATCAACTGACGACATAATAACATACGACGGACTTGTTGAACCGAACAATGCCATATCAGATTTAGCATTTTCAGAAAGTTCTTTTGTCCGGATATTCAGCACTGCACCGCCCGTCATTACAGGCATAGTCTTATGCAGCGAGCAGGCGGACATATCCGCTCCCAGATTTATTGGATGTATATTTTCCTGCATAAATGCAAGGTGTGATCCGTGAGCATTATCAACAAGCAGAATAGCCTTATTATTATGACAAATTTCCGCAATACGCCGGATATCGCTTATTTCTCCGTAATAACTGGGAGATGTGATATAACAGGCGGTAATATCCGGATGCTCCTTAAAAGCGGACTGTACATCATCGGGAATAATCCTTCCTGTATAGTTATTAGCACCTTTCGGATAAATCCAGATCGGATCCATTCCCAGCAGTGCCATTGCATTGACTGCACTTCGGTGTGCATTTCTTGCACAAAGAATTTCCCCTCCGCATCTTGCCGCTGCCCTTATCATTGTCTGAATCGCAAGTGTACATCCGCCTGCGGAAAGGCACGAGCGCTCTGTATGGTAAAGCAGGCTTAATTTTTTTTCAAGTGCAAGAATCACACTTTCTGCTTCAAACAATGCATCGGTATCGGGCAGTTCGGTATAATCCAGTCTGATCAGGTTTTCTGGTAAAAAATCCGAACATTTATGTCCCGGTGTATGAAAAGACGATCGGTCAAGTTTATTATGTCCGATCAATCGGTTGTAAAGTGGTTTTCTGTTATCCATAATATCTATTATCCTTTATTCATACCTGATCATCCGGCTGCTCAACACACGGCAGAAATATCTGCGCGCCGCCGGGTTTGATTTATTCCGTAGTTTCTTAGTATAAAACTCTCAGAATTATTTCAGACTAACCTGATGCATAATTATTTTCGGGAATTGACGTTATTTCTCTTGGAAGCTGACATTCGCATTGTTTTCTTCAAAAGAATTTTCCAATACTATCTTTCTCATATCCGAAGCAAGATATAGTGATCCGAAAATCACTAATGCGCTGTTTTGATCAAGTCCCTCAGCCGCATCATTGAATGCCTGCCTCAAGTCCTCGTACGAGGTTACATCCGGACAGTACGGGTGAATCCTCTGTGCCAGTGCTTCTGCTGTCATTTTTCTTGGATTATCCGGTGCTACAGTAATTATCTTATCAAACTGAGGTATCAGGCAGGACAGAGCCGTATCAACATCCTTATCTGCCAGCATACCAACAATTCCTATTTTTCTTTTACCGGCAAGGTACTGTCCTATTGCATCGGAAAGTGCCTTTGCACCATCCGGGTTATGCGCTCCATCCAGTATAATCAGCGGCGAACGTGAAAGAACCTCCATTCGTGCCGGAAAAGTAACATTCTCAAATCCATCCCTGATTGCACTGTTAGAAATATCCATCCCGCAATCTCTCAAAGCGAAAAGAGTTTCCAATGCTGATACTGCATTCCTGACCATATGATTTCCCGGCAATCTGATAGATATTTGCAGTCCATTATATACAAATACTGTTTTTCCTATATCAAAACGAAGTATTTCAGCAGTATTGCCATCTGCAAAAATCAGACGATTATTTTTTTCAGCTGCGGTTTTACGTATTACTGAAATCACTTCGGACTTTTGTTGAGCATATGCAACGCAAATACCGTCAGGCTTGATAATACCACATTTTTCTGCGGCAATTTCGGCATAAGTATTTCCAAGTATTTTTGTATGATCGAGAGAAACAGAAGTAATAACCGAAACCATTGGAGTATTGATAATATTTGTTGCATCAAACCGTCCACCAAGTCCTGTTTCCAGTACTACAATATCACAGCCTTCCCGTGCATACCATAATACAGCAATTGCAAAAACAAATTCAAATTCCGTTATAATTTTATCTTCCCTGTGCATATCCTCTATAACGGGGAAAATTTCTTCCACAAGTTCAGCTAATGTATGTTCGGGAATCATTTCACCGTCAATCATAAATCGTTCCCGAAACTCAAGTACATACGGAGAAATAAAGCGTCCTGTCTTATACCCTGCCTGGGTGAGGGCAGCTGCAATCAAAGCACAGGTACTGCCTTTTCCGTTCGTTCCTGCAACATGAACAAAACGAAGCTGACGGTCAGGAGCGCCCAATTTGTCAACAAGTTCTCTGATCCGTTCCAGTCCTGGTTTCACGCCGAACGTCAAAAGTGAGTTGATTTTATTAACTGCTTCACTATATGTCACTTTTATTATAGGCAATCAGACATTTCTGACTGCACTCCTCCTTTGTTAATTAATTTTAGCCGATTATAAATTGAGATAATCCTTTTTTACTATTATAATCAGCTGCCATCACTTTATTATAATCAATTCCGCTCATTATTTCAATACCTGAAATTATCTGCGGTGCCCGGAGAGCCATAGAAACCGAAAAGTAGTTCCCTGGGGGAAACCCTTTGTTTGAAAACAAAGGGTTCTCCCCAGACCCTTTCCTAAAAAAACTGAACTTTTATTTTTAATAATTTAAATTTATCATTAACCGAAAAAGCAGACGACTGATGAATTAGTTTTAGTCTAGTAGTTGCGGGTATTATTAAGGCACCGGCGGCTCGCCGGTTGGTAAGGGTCCAGCGTCACGCTGGCGGCGGCATGCCGCCCTGCTTCTGCAAATTTTTCGTACATAAAAATGTATAATGATACTAATTCCTGATAGAAAGCTGGATTGGAAATGATTTATTCCGGAAAGGCTGCCTGTTTTTTATCAGGTATCAGTATGAAATGTACACCTTCAATAATGTACCCGAATAAGTTATGACATCAAATCAGAAAGGGAGATTTTTATGACTATCACATCCACCAAATCATGGAAACATTATATGTTAATCTGCCGTACTTTAGAGTACAACGATATTCCTTTTGAGCGGGATGATACAGCACTTTGTGTCCGCTGCCGAATTAACGGTAATGACAGAGATCAGACATTTCTTTTTTCTGTCAATCCATCAAAAATGTTAATCAATCTGTTATCTCCGTTTCCTCTCACCATTTCCCGGGAACAGGCACCTGATGCTGCCCTTGCACTGTGTATGATCAATAATGAGCTGACCCACGGCAATTTTTACTTAGATATGGACGACCAGCTTCTTTATTACAAAATGACAAACAGCTTTTATGAAACAAATCTCAACGGAATGTTATTTGAATATATGCTTTCGGTATCTGCCGATATTATTGATCAGTATTACCCAATGCTTAAAAAAATTATTGTAAATTAAATAACAGTCATAATATTATTTAATGCCGAATATATAGTACAGTAATCATAAACTTCATCTATTCAGGGGACGGTGATCATGTGTATGTAATATTTGGCAAAAAAACAATTGCGGCTCTTTTGTCTGCTGCCGTACTGATGACGGTAGCAGTGATTTCGGGGGCAGGTATACGGGATAATGCTGTAATGACCGCAGCAGATACCAACTGGGGGCTGTCCTATCAAAAAGACGGCGACCTGCCTGTCGGAAATGCAAGTGCACAGGAACTAATAAAATACAATGCTGTATATACCGGCAATCCGTCTGAAAAGAAAATTTATCTGACTTTTGATGCAGGATATGAAAACGGATATACGCCACATATTCTTGATGTACTTAAAAAACACAATGTTAAAGCTGCTTTTTTTCTTGTAGGTAATTATATCGAAACTTCCCCTGGTCTTGTAAAAAGAATGGTAAGTGAAGGTCATATAGTTGGAAACCATACCTATAGTCATCCCGATATGTCGCAGATTTCGGATGAAAAAAGCTTCTTCGATGAACTTTCGAAACTGGAGTCACTTTATAAAACAGCCACAGGTCAACCAATGCAGAAATTTTATCGTCCTCCTCAGGGGAAGTTCAGCGAAAACAATCTCAAAATGGCACAAAAACTCGGTTATCGAACAGTTTTCTGGAGTCTTGCATATGTCGATTGGTATAACGATGACCAACCAACAAAAGAGGAAGCTTTTAAAAAACTTGTCCCCCGTATTCACAACGGTGCCATTATCCTGCTGCACAGTACTTCTAAAACCAACAGTGATATTCTTGACGAACTCCTGACAAAATGGGAAAGCATGGGATATCAATTCGGAACACTTAATGAGATTACGTAAAAATCGGGCTGCTGCCCTGACATATGAAAAAACGCATCAAGGGGACGCCCTTTATTTGACGGACGTCCCCTATCTATTCAAAAATTCTGCCGTAATATTTTGACAAATCACTGTAAATTCAGATTACTTAATTTAAGCTTCTCACACAGAAATGCTCCAAGATTCAGACTGCATCAAAGGTTTAACCAATTCTGACATTTCTGTATCTGCTGCCCGTCTACGGCTGGCGGGAAATACAAAACTCCTGACAAAATCTACTACTTGCATAATATCAGTAAGGAAAAAGTGCTTCCTTTGCTTCAAACAGACTGCCGCTCATTATTTTATATTTAGCAAGCAGTTCACCCTTGATTTCCGGAGAAATATCAGTGTGAAGGTACAATGAATCAATTCCTGCTTCAAATGAGCCTTTGATATCAGTAACATAATCGTTTCCGATCATAATAGTTTCTTCCCGTTTCATTTTGAATTTTTTCAACATACATTCATAAAATTTTTTATCAGGCTTAGCACAACCTTCATCCGATGAAATCATTACATAGTCAAATTCATCATAAATTCCGAGCATTCTGATTTCCGGTTCAGTAAAAATCCTCTGTGCATTTGACAGCAAATAGATTTTTCCTCCATGATCTCTGATAGCTTCAAACAGTTCATATACACCGTCATAGAGCTTAATAAATTTAATGGAAAGCGCACGAAAAACCCTTCCTGTATATGCTGCAATTTCCTGCGAACATTCGACACCTTTATCGGTATACATACGGATAAAAACATTCTGTATCAGCGGTTCAGGTGTTGTTGTGTATTTATCCTGCGGAATACGTTTCTTTTCATCCTCAACTAATGCATCATAAGTTTCATGCAGTTCTTTTCCCGTATAAGCTGCGCCGCTGAGGGTATAGAGCAGTGCCATCCTGTCCCACAATTCATCACACCATTCATCCGTATTGATATCAATAAGCGTGCCGTAAAGATCGAACAAAAAATTTTTATACATATACTGTTTCTCCGTTTCTCTAATAATTTACTGTCAAAAAATCAAAAACATACAATATCCCTGTCCGCCGAAAAGCGGGCAGGGAAACGCTTATCCGAAATAGGAACGGTAATCCATCATCGGAAAAGGACTCTCTCCAAGACCGAAATCATAAACAATATAGTAATGATCAGGAGCCGCATCATGATGGCTGAAACGGAGATCTGCCGGAAAATTATCGCCAAATTCTTTTCTTGAGTCAACAAGTTTCACTACCTGTAGATTAAGACCTTCAGGTGAATGATCCCGATAGTAAGCCTTCAATGAACCGTAATCATTATTGCTTTGCAATAAAACAGCTCCATAGAACTCCAACGGACCATTCGGGTCACGCAGTTTGCCTGTACGGGATGTAGACGCATCGATTGACGTATTAGACGGCAAATCAATAGACTTAATCTGACTTTCAATATTTGCAGAAGTCATATTATCCACCACGACCCCGGCGATAGCAGCTCCAACCACTGCTAAAATCAAAATGGCAAAGAAAATCTTGATTGCTTTCATAGAAAAACTCCTTTACTATAGTCTGTTAAACCACCGTGTTCTTCACGGCTTTTTTACATTATACAACAATATTATTATTTTTTCAAGTAAAACTTAACCGGAGAGCAAAGACGCATTTCTCTGGGGGAAACCCTTTCCTAAAAAAACTGAACTTTAATTTTTAATAATTGAACTTATACTGAACCGAGAAAGTTGACGACTGATGAATTTGCTTTAGTCAATGTGGC
>CACZPV010000051.1 GCA_902783065.1 uncultured Ruminococcus sp. | reverse complement strand
GGCGGGGTTTGTGCCGACTTTTTACAATCGGCTGCAAATATTATCAACTTAATTTTTTTCATTCGTTGCCTTGCGGCAGAAAGGACAGTTTAATGATTGTAAGCTAAGTTGTAAACATTTTGTTGTTGACATACGGACAAAAATAAGAGATAATATTGTTTGTACGAAAAATGAGAAAGGACTTTTTTACATGGCAAAACAGTACGATGAATATGTAGATATCTTTTCGGACAGCAGTATTTCAGAACTGGCCGAAAATAAGAAACGCAAAAAAAGCTTGAAAATCAAGTTTGCAATTATCAGTACAGCAATGCTGCTGATCTGCGGCAGCGTTGCTGCAGCGGCTGTCATACATAATTTTAATATAAAACCCGAAGAACCGGCCGATACAGTTATTTCCGAACCGGAAAGCAAACCCGTAAGCAAGGCTGAAACAGAAGTGAGCAAAGAAGAATCAAAGGAAGAAGTAATAAATTTCAAATCAGATGCCAAGTTCACTAAAAATCCTTCCCTGCTCTCCACTCAGGTCAAAAAAGCTCTTGATAATGAGATTATGTCAAGCTATGTTGTTTTATACGATACCACCACTGATCAGATTATTTACGAACGTGACAGCGAAAAAAATGCTATCCTGCCAGCACTACAAAACTTATGACAGCGGTTGTATCATCAAAATATCTCAAAAAAAACGATTTGATCACTGTTGGTGATGAAATTAAATTAATAGGATATGATTCGAGTGTAGCAAATCTGAAAAAAGGCATGAAGCTGACTTATGAAATGCTGTTAGATGCTCTCTTGCTTCCATCCGGCAATGATGCTGCCTACACAATTGCTGTCGCTACTGCAAAAGCCTACAAACAGGATGATAGTCTTAAAAATGAAGAATGTATCAAAATTTTTGCAGAACTGATGAATCAGGCTGCCAAAGAAATGGGTTGTAAAGGAACACATTTTACTGCTCCTGACGGATTCCACGATGATGATCATTATGTAACAGCGTCTGACATGCTGCGTATTGCCACATATGCTGCCAATACGCCAATCGTTATGAATTCCTGCAAAAAATATGAAGCAGAATGGGAATTGCCGGATCCGGAAACTAAAACAGAATCAGATGAAGAAAGCGAAGCATCTGTTATTGACGGCACAGAGAACAGTGAAGAAAATTCTGACGAAACTCTGCCGGCAGAGGATGAACTGCCTAAAGAAATGATATGGTATAATTCCAACCAACTGCTTGACAAAGACGGCGGACAATACTCCCGCTATGCCACAGGTATGAAAACCGGATATACTGATGAAGCCGGAACCTGTGTGGTATCATCTGCTACTATGAGCAATCATACACTTATTGCCGTTGTAATGAAATCACCGAGCAATTATCAGAAATATCACGAATCCAATCTTCTTTTCACCGTAGGTTTTAATCTTTTTGATCTGAAATACAAACATAATGATGAATGGGTCAATTAATCAACTGTGGCTGCCGCACCGATACAGTGCTGCAGCCACAGTTTTATGCCGCCGTTGCTTTAATCAGCAGTGCAAAAATATCCCACAACCTGATTTCCTCCACATTGTCATCAGCCATAATGGGATATTTTCCTACCTGCTCACTGCCGTTTTTATAAATGATTGTTCCTACCGTATTCCCCTTTTTAACAGGTGCATCAATACTTTCAGGTAATTGAACTGTATATTGTATATCTTTATCCTTTCCTTTTCCGATCAGGAACCGATCGCTGATATATGCCGTTGTTTTAACACTTTTCGCCATACCTCCGGTTACAGGAATTTCAGTAAAAGCTTCGTCAGGTGTTTTTGGCATATACATGGTATAATTTGCAAAGCCAAAATCGAGCAATGACGCTGCATCCTTAAACCGCTGTTTTCCTGAAGCACTCCCCAGAACTACGGCAATCAGACTCAGACCGTCACGTTCTGCTGTAGCTGTAATACAACTGCCTGCCTTGGAAGTAGTACCAGTTTTAAGTCCGGTAATACCGCTATAGGATTTCAACAGTTTATTAGTATTTACGATCTGCGTTTTTCCTCCTCTCAGACTGTCCATCCATATTCCGCTGTATTGAAAAATCTTTCTGTGCTTAATGAGTTCTTTTGACATCAAAGCTACATCATAAGCACTGGTAACGTGACCATCCTCATCCAGACCGTTACAGTTTTTGAATACAGTTTCTTTCATACCTAACTGTTTTGCTTTTTCGTTCATTTTTGCAACAAAATCATCCTCGCTGCCGCAAATATATTCAGCAAGCGCCACTGCTGCATCATTGGCACTTGCAACCACAGTTGCTTTTACCATATCATCAACAGTCATCTTCTCTCCAGGCTCCAGCCATATATCTGAACCACCCATAGATGAAGCGTGCTCGGACGCTGTTACCATATCAGTGAGTTTAATTTTTCCGCTGTCAATCGCCTCCATAACCAGTACAAGTGTCATTACTTTTGTAATAGATGCACAGGGACGTACTTCATGTGGATTTTTACTGTATAACAGCTTCCCTGAATCGGCATCCATAAGTACAGCTGACGGCGCCGTAATATCTTTATCGGATAAAGCGGAAGCTACGATCCCCATACTGCAAAACAGCATTAACATTGATAATAGCATACAAAATATTTTCCTGATATTCATAAATAACCTCCGGATAATAATTTCATACCAAAACAAACAGAAATGATCATATTTTTTTAGTTCCGCATAACTTCGGCACCGTCTTTTTCTGTTACCTGAATTAGTATCAATCTGATTTATATATAATCCAAAAAGATACATTTTATTCCAGATTTCAATGCACATTAAAAATTCATTTTATACAGTTAATATCCTTACACGCATAACAAAATGGCTGCCAATACGCTATCACGCATATCAGCAGCCATTTTTCATCTTTTTTTACCGTCTATTTTCGATCAGTCAGCGGACGGAGCGCCTACAGGACAGACCTCAGCACAGTTGCCGCAATCGATGCAGGTATCTGCATTGATCTCATACTTGCTGTCACCCTCAGCAATAGCCTCAACGGGACAATCTGCTGCACAAGCGCCGCAGGAGATACATTCGTCAGAAATTTTGTAAGCCATAAAATAAGCCTCCTTTGAATTATTACCTTTCGGTTGCAAAACCATTAAGATACTTTACCGTCATCTTAACGATTCCTTTAATTCATTATAACACTTTTTTTAAAAAAATCAAGCATATATTTTATGGAAATATCACTAAAAATTAATTTAAATATTATCTGCCTCATTCTGACGTCTATAGTAATTAAAGCTGGGGACCTGCCTTTACAAGTGCCTTACCTGCTTCATTTGTTTCATATTTTTTAAAGTTCTTCACAAATCTCTCTGCAAGATCCTTTGCCTTTGTATCCCACTCTAATGCATCAGCATAAGTATCCCTTGGATCGAGAATTCCTGTGTCAACACCCGGAAGCTCTGTAGGAACTTCAAAATCAAAATATGGAATTTTCTTTGTGGGAGCATTCTTGATATCACCGCTGAGGATAGCATCGATAATGCCTCTTGTATCCTTAATAGTAATTCTCTTACCTGTACCATTCCAACCGGTGTTAACGAGATATGCCTTTGCACCGCTCTTTTCCATTTTCTTTACAAGTTCTTCAGCATACTGTGTAGGATGCAGCTCAAGAAATGCCTGTCCGAAGCAAGCTGAAAAAGTAGGAGTATGCTCTGTAATACCTCTCTCTGTTCCGGCAAGCTTTGCTGTAAATCCGGAAAGGAAGTAGTACTGTGTCTGTTCCGGAGTGAGGATGGATACCGGAGGAAGAACACCGAATGCATCTGCTGAAAGGAAGATAACATTTTCAGCTGCAGGACCTGCAGAAACGCCGTTTACTTCGGAAGCG
>CACZPV010000050.1 GCA_902783065.1 uncultured Ruminococcus sp. | reverse complement strand
TACTTGCATAAAATTAAAGAAAATGAATGTTTATGCAATAAAAACGGTATTTACCCTTGAAAACTTAGGGGGACTGAATAGTTACGATTATTCAATAATAACCCCTTCATCGCTTTCCACAAGTTCACCGAGAATATAGGCGTCCTCTCCTGCTGATTTCAGAACTTCCACAGCATTTTGGGCATCTGTCTTATCCACGACAACTGTCATACCGATGCCCATATTAAATGTATTAAACATATCTCTTTCAGGGATATTGCCTGTTTTTGCTATCAAATCAAAAATCGGAAGCACCTTTACATCGCTGCGTCTGATCCTGGCTGAAAGACCCTTCGGCAGAGAACGAGGAATATTTTCATAAAACCCGCCTCCGGTAATATGAGAAACAGATTTTACATTTACACTATCAAGCAGTGATAGTATTGCCTTTACATAAATCCTTGTAGGTGTAAGCAATGCTTCTCCTAGTGTAGTACCCAGCTCATCATAATAAACAGAAATACTATCTTTATTACTGATGTCAAAAATTTTACGTACAAGAGAAAAACCGTTGGAGTGAACACCGCTGGACTTAATGCCGATCATAATATCTCCGGGATTCTGTGTTTCGGGTTTAAGAATTTTTTCCTTGTCTACAACACCAACCGAGAATCCTGCAAGATCATAATCATCCTCAGGCATCATACCCGGATGCTCTGCTGTTTCACCTCCTACAAGTGCACAGCCGCTCTGTAAACAGCCCTCTGCTACACCCTTGACGATCTCTGCAACCTTTTCAGGATAGTTCTTGCCTATGGCAATATAATCAAGGAAAAACTGCGGCTTAGCTCCACAGCATATAATATCGTTAACACACATTGCTACGCAGTCTATACCTATAGTATCATGCTTATCAAGGAGCATTGCAACCTTAAGTTTAGTGCCGACACCATCCGTTCCGGAAACCAATACAGGATGATCAATACCTGTCGTATCGATTTCAAACAGACCGCCGAAACCACCTATTCCCGAGAGTACGCCTTTTGTCATGGTTTTAGCAACATGTTCTTTCATCAGTTCAACAGATCTGTAACCGGCGGTTACATCAACACCGGCTGCCTTATAACTGTCACTATAGCTTTTCATATGTTTACCTCCAAACGGCTGAGCCGTTATTATAATTCAATCTTATGAGAATATTTATCAGATCTCGAAATGTCAGAAACACTTAGCGGATAATTACCGGTGAAGCAGGCATCACAAAAACCCAGCTGACATTCCTTCGCAATTTCCGGCAGACTTTCAGGATCTAGAAAGCCCAAACTGTCAGCACCGATATACCGGCATATTTCATCAACAGACATTTTTGCTGCAATCAGATCTTCTTTCGGTGTCGTATCGCTTGTCAGATAACACGGATTTTTAAACATCGGAGAAGCAATTCGCATATGCACCTCTTTTGCTCCGGCTGCTCTGAGAAGATCCACAATATGTCTGCTTGTTGCTCCTTTGAGAATAGAGTCGTCAATAACGATCACTCTTTTCCCCTCCACATTATGTTTCAGTGCATTCAGCTTAATCCTCATCAAATATTCGCTGTTTTTCTTCCGGTCATTAAAAGCACGACCGATATATTTATTTTTAATCAATCCGGTGGCATATCTGATGCCTGAGGCCATAGAATACCCTATTGCCGACTCAATACCACAGTCGGGTACTCCACAGACAAAGTCTGCTTCTACCGGATGCTGTTTTGCAAGAAGTTCTCCTGCTCTTTGTCTTGCTCTGGCAACGGAAACACCATCAAGCACTGTATCAGGACGAGAAAAATACACATACTCAAACAGACACAATGCTGTTTTTTTGCTTTCAATTACCTGAAAGCTGTGTATACCGTCCTCATCGAACACAATCATTTCCCCCGGACGGATATCTCTGACAAACTCACCGCCCAGACTGTCAAAAACACAGGATTCTGATGCCAATACATAACTCTCACCAATTTTACCATAGCACAGCGGACGTATGCCCATAGGATCACGCACACCAATCAATTTACTCGGTGACATCAGCACGATGACATAAGCTCCCTCCAGTTTATTAACTGCTTCTCTAACGGCATCTTCAATTGACGCAGCATTAATTCTTGCTCTTGCAATAAGATATGAAATTACCTCTGTATCTCCGTTCGACTGAAAAATTGCCGCTCCCTGATTCAATTCTTCACGCAGATCATGAAAATTCGTAATTGAGCCATTCATACAAATAGCAAGCTGTCCTTTAATATACCGCATAACAAGCGGTGCCAGATTTTCGTGATCCACTGCTTCTCCCGAAGAATACTTCACATGACCGAGTGCAATATTACCTACACCAAGACGATTCAATTCTGCCTCAGGAAGCGCCTCCGGTATCATACCATGATCCTTGTAATAGGTCATTTTACCGTTATTGTTAACTGCAATGCCAGCACCAATCTGTCCCCTATGCTGCAATGCATAAAGAGCAAGATAGGTTTCATCAACTATATTCATGTCCTCGTCATTTTTATAAATACCGAAAACACCACATTCATCATGTAACTCAGACATAAAAATTCTCCTTATTCAACTGCCAGTTATGCGAATATGAAACACTTTACACGATTTTCTGACACTTTACCTATTCGCACATCTGTACTACAGATTCATATTATCAGCGGACTTCTTTGCTATTATATTGCTGTCAGTCAACGGCGGCGGCAAGGTGTAATCTATTCAGTTACTCTTTGCTCTAATAATGTTTTCATAAGCTGTATGTAAATTAACAGCCAACAAGTTCCTGAACTTTAAGCTGTATAGCAGCATCTTTTTCAGCAACGCCATCTTTCATGTTTATCTTATCCTGAGCAAGTTTTTCAGCAAGTGACTCATCAGACAGTGCCAGCATCTGAACAGCAAGAATTGCTGCGTTATCTGCGCCGTCAATAGCAACAGTAGCTACAGGAATTCCCTTAGGCATCTGTACCGTAGCAAGAAGGGCATCCAGACCGTCGAGCGTAGATGATTTAATCGGGATTCCTATTACCGGTATAGTAGTATGAGCAGCAAGAACACCTGCAAGATGAGCTGCCTTACCTGCCGCAGCAATAATAACACCAAATCCGTTTGCACGGGCATTAGCAGAAAACTCTGCTGCCTTTTCAGGAGTCCGGTGTGCAGACATAATATGCACCTCAAACGGAACACCGTAAGACGCAAGAGTTTTAATCGCTCCTGATACTGTAGGAAAATCACTGTCGCTGCCCATAATAACAGCTACTTTTTTTTGCTCTGACATAATTCTTCTCTCCTTTTTTCATTTCGAAACAGACAAATAGAAAACTGTCTGTCTGAATTGGAAAATAAAAGTATTCCGTATACAATTGTACATGATAAATGCCAAAAAAGCAAGGCTAATTTAACAATCAACCTTGCTTTTTCTGAACTAATCCTTATTTTAAAATATTATCAGGTTCTCGGGGCATTCTGTTGGAGAGCCTGTCTTGCTTTTTCCCTCAGTGCAGCCTGTGCCTGTGCCGGATCAATTCCCTCCGGAGCCTGCATATTCGGGATCTGTACCGGATTATTTGATCTCGGTGTATTGTCCAGCGGACCCTCTACAGCAAGTTCTTTCAGAGATGTTGCAAGGCTTGCCATTGACTGAATCTCTGACGGAATAATGATCTTGGTTGCTCTGCCGTCTGCTGCCTTCTCGAACGCTTCGAGGCTCTTAAGAGCGATAACCTTATCAGTAGGAGCTGCTTCATTCAACATACGCAAACTGTCTGCATATGCTTTCTGTACAGCGAGAATAGCTTCAGCTTCACCCTGTGCTTCACGGATCTTGGTTTCTCTGATCGCATCTGCACGCAGAATTGCTGCTTCCTTGTGACCTTCTGCTACAAGAATCTGACTGGTCTTTTCACCCTCAGCATCAAGGATTCTTGCACGGCGTTCACGTTCTGCTTTCATCTGCTTCTCCATAGCCACCTGAATTTCACGAGGCGGAAGAATGTTCTTCAGCTCAACACGCTTAACCTTTATACCCCACGGGTCTGTAGCCTCATCAAGGATTTCACGGATACGGGCATTAATGTTATCTCTTGAAGTAAGTGTACTGTCAAGTTCAAGTTCACCAATTATGTTACGAAGAGTTGTGGCACAAAGTGTTTCAATTGCCATGATCGGACTTTCAACTCCATAGGTATACAGTCTTGGATCTGTGATCTGATAATATACAACCGTATCAATTTTCATTGAAACGTTATCTCTTGTAATAACGGACTGCGGTTCAAAGTCTACAACCTGCTCTTTAAGAGATACCTTTCTGGCAACTCGGTCCATAAAAGGCACCTTGACATGGATGCCGTTGCCCCAGATTGCATAAAAAGTACCGAATCGTTCAATAACATATGCATTAGACTGCGGTACAACATTAATATTTCTGATTATAACAATCAACACAATAATACCTATTATAATAAGTGCAATGATTCCAGGCTCCATAATACTACCTCATTTCTGTTTAGTCAAACTGTGGATACAATAAGCTTTACTCCTTCGATTCGTTCTACCCGTACAGGCTGACCGACATCCGGAAGTCTTGAGTCAACTGTTTTTGCAGACCAGTCTGCGCCTGAAACAGTAACTCTGAATACACCTGCCGCCTCATCGACAATCTTTGTGACAAGACCTGTTTTACCGATATTCATATCGGCATTGGTAGGAGTATTTTTAATGTTTTTTGTCAGCTTTCTGACAAAAGGACGAGTAAGTGCAAGAGCTATGAAGGTCACAGCAAAAAAGACGATGATCTGTATTCTGAAATCAACGCCGCAAACCTCACAGACAAGTGACGCTATACCTCCGAGTGCTGCCCATATCGTGACAAGCTGAACCTGAGTCGCTATCTCGATAATAATGGCGATTACAATTACCGTCAACCAAATTCCCAACATAATTTTTACACCTCCTGTAAACGGACATACCGAACGATTCAACATCTGTCTGACCCAACTTCATAAGAAACCGTTAACAAATTTCTTCTCGTTTCAGGGAAGGTCATCATCTGTATTATCCGATATCAGAAAATAAGAACCAGATTGTTAAAACTTTGTCGATATTGTTCGTATTGATATTATACTACCATATTTACGATAAAAAATCAATTATATTCGATATAAATTTCTCCGAATTTACAATTTGCTAATAATTCAGAAATTATTTTTTCATGAATAACTAATCAGTTTTTTATCAGACTGCTCCTGCTATGAATGACGGCAATAGAATTTAAGCTGAACTCCATCACTGATAATTTATTTAATATGTTTTTTACGTTTGCTTCCCTTTGATTTTTCCTGATTTCTGATACTGTTTTGGATACTGTCATATTTATCAAAGGATATACCGTATTTTTTCTCCGCCTGAGTTGAAGGACGTTTGCTTTTTTTATCTCTTGAATTTTCAGGTTTTCTGAAGGATGAATCATTATTGTTTCTCGGTCGGATCAGACACTTTTTATCAAATCCGATAAGATCTCTGCGGTGAGCCTGCTCAAGTGCCTCATGTACAAGTTCATAATTTTTCGGATTCTTATATTGTATCAATGCCCGCTGCATTGCCTTGCCATGAGGATTATGCTCAACAAAAACCGGTTTCATTGTTCTCGGATCAACACCTGTATAATACATACAGGTAGAAATAGTAGACGGTGTTGGATAAAAATCCTGCACTTGTTCAGGACTTAAATGATTGTCCCTGAGGTATTCTGCCAGTTCTATCGCTTCATTTAGTGTAGAACCAGGATGAGATGACATCAGATAAGGTACAAGATACTGCGGTTTACCCAATTTTTTGTTAATGGCTGCATATTTTTTGCAAAAAGTACGGTAAACACTGTTTTCAGGTTTTCCAAGAGTTTTCAGAACAGTATCGGAAATGTGCTCCGGTGCAACCTTCAGCTGTCCGCTTATATGATGCTCACACATTTCCCTGAAAAAGGTATCGTCAGTATCTGCCATTATATAATCAAAACGTATTCCTGAACGTATGAACACCTTTTTCACTCCGGGCATTGTACGCAGCTTTCGCAGCAGTTCAAGATAATCGCTGTGATCAATTTCAAGGTTCGGACAAGGCTTTGGAAACAGACATTGACGATTAGTACAAACGCCGCGCTTAAGCTGTTTCTGACAGGCCGGTTTTCTGAAATTTGCGGTAGGTCCTCCTACATCATGGATATATCCCTTAAACTCAGGATCACTGATAATGAGTTCAGCTTCCGCCAGAATCGATTCATGACTTCTTGCCTGTATAATTCTTCCCTGATGAAAAGTAAGTGCACAAAAATTACATCCGCCGTAACAGCCCCTGTTACTGATCAGACTGAATTTTACTTCTTTTATAGCATCAATTCCGCCGTCCTTTTCATAGCACGGATGATATGTCCTCATGTACGGCAATGCGTACACCCTGTCCATTTCCTCTGTTGTAAGCGGAGCAGACATTGGATTCTGCACAATATAGGTATGATCGGGATACGGTTCTACAAGGCACTTTCCTGAAAAGGCATCCGTATTACAGTATTGAATATAAAAGCTTCTTGCATAATTAAGTTTATCTCTGAGCATTTCTTCATAGGACGGCAAGGTAAGATAATCATATAAATGATCCAGATTTTTTGATTTATATACGGTACCTTTCACAAAAGTAATTTCATCCGCCGGGATCCCGCTGTTAAGGGCATCAGCAATTTCAACTATGGATTTTTCCCCCATACCGTAGGAAATTATATCTGCCTGACTATCAAGCAATACAGATCGTTTCAGACAATCGTCCCAATAATCATAATGTGCCATTCTTCTCAGACTTGCCTCTATACCGCCGATAATAACAGGCTTTTGCTTATAGGTACGGCGAATAAGATTACCGTAAACTACAGTTGCATGATCGGGTCTTTTACCCATTACACCACCGGGGGTAAAAAAATCCCTAGAGCGTCTTTTTTTTGATACAGAATAATGATTAACCATAGAATCCATATTTCCCGCACTGATCAGAAAACCCAGTCTTGGTTCACCAAACACATTGATACTTTCAGGATTCCGCCAATCAGGCTGGGCAATTATCCCCACCTTGTATCCTTCAGATTCAAGCACACGGCTTATAATAGCTGGTCCGAATGACGGATGGTCAACATAAGCATCTCCTATGACATAGGTAAAATCAACCTGATCCCATCCACGTTTTTTCATGTCTTCACGAAATATAAGTAAAAAATCTTTCATAGCCTGTCCTCACAAAAGTAACCGCTTTATTTTATAGCCAACAAACTGAGTAATACTCACTGCAATTGAGTGACTGCCGCAAAACTCTCCGGTGCTTCTCTCCCTTGGCTCCGAAAAGAGCTGCAGCCATTCCACCCACATATTTTAATATTTTATCATTTGGTTTGCTATAAATAGCAGCAGTTTACATTAACGCTGCAAAGTAATAAACTAACCTTTTTTATTTTTGAGTAAGTTTTGCTTCCCATTCGGTTTCCTTGAAGCCTGTCAGAACAACATCTCCGTCAACAAGCAGAGGTCTTTTGACAAGCATACCGTCTGACGCAAGAAGCCGAAGCATTTCTTCCTCTGTCATATTCGGAAGCTTGTCTTTAAGCTGCATTTCACGATACAATATTCCACTTGTATTAAAAAATTTTTTAATAGGAAGCCCGCTTGCTTCTTTCCATTCTTTCAATTCATCATAAGTAGGATTCTTTTCCTTGATATGCCTGTCGGTATATTCAAAACCCTGCTCATCAAGCCATTTTTTTGCTTTCTTACAAGTCGAACATTTCGGATATTCAATTAATAACATATTATTTTCCTCCATTGATTCATTAAGACATGACTAAGGAAACGCTGATTAATTCATTAATCGGTGTTTGGGGTGTTGGGCGAAGCCCCACACAGAACTACTTCCGAGTTCGTTCAAACTTTAAAATGCTATTTATTCAGTGTTTCCCCTAATCCATAAAATATATAAATTCTTTTTATCACCTGTTATTTTGTGATAAAGTTTCAGGACTGCATCACTCAATCCTGGTGAACAGTCCTGTAAATACAAGAATTAAAAAAAAAGCGGTGTCGAAAAATAGCGTTCTGCTGTATCCGGAAGAATTGTAACCACAGTTTTGCCCTCACCCAGTTTTTCCGCCAGTTCAATTGCAGCCGCAACATTAGTTCCGCTCGAAATACCGCACATAATTCCTTCAAGCGCAGCAAGCTGTCTGGCTGTACTGATTGCATCCTCATCTGTAACAATATGAATATGGTCGTATATTTCTCTGTTCAGAATAGACGGAATAATACCATCTCCGATTCCCATTTGGAGATGAGTTCCTACTGTTCCGCCTGCTAAAATTGCTGCATGCTCCGGCTCTACTGCCCATATTTCAATATCAGGATATTGTTTTTTCAGTGTTTCTCCGATACCAGTTATTGTACCGCCGGTTCCGATTCCGGAGCAAAATCCGTCTATCCTACCCGCAGTCTGTTCCAGAATTTCCAGTGCAGTATAATACTTATGAGCATATGTATTATTCTCATTTTCAAACTGCTGCGGTACAAATACCTTCGGATCATTTTCCGCCATATCAAGCGCCGTATCCAGACACTTTCGTATACATTTCCCAATATCTCCGTCATCATGAATCAAAATAACTTTTGCACCATAATGCTCTACCAGTTTTCTGCGTTCTTCGCTTACAGAATCAGGCATAACAATAACAGTCTGATAACCTTTAACAGCTCCCACCAAAGCCAGTCCGATTCCCTGATTACCGCTGGTAGGCTCTACAATTATGGTATCCGGTCTTATTTTTCCTTCTTTTTCAGCATTAACAATCATATTATAGGCTGTTCTTGTTTTTATAGAACCGCCCACATTCAAACCTTCAAATTTCACAAGAATATCGGCGCTGCCTGGCTTAACCATACGATTAAGCCTGATCATCGGAGTATG
>CACZPV010000049.1 GCA_902783065.1 uncultured Ruminococcus sp. | reverse complement strand
ATATTGAAAACTTATTGCTATTTGAGAGGTCTGTTTCAGACCTCTTTTTCTTTGCTATATGACGCGGGGTTATTGGGCGGTTACGTACGTTTCGTCTGCCTTCTCGGATATTATGCCTTTGAGAACACGCTTCAAAGGGGGGGAGAACCTTAAGAGTGTATTACACTCTTAAGGTTCTCCCCCTTGATGTATAAGGCAAGCTGCAGCTTAAGTATTCAATATTTTCTGTTTACTGTGCTTTTATTGTAACACCTGCTTTAGCCAGATTGGAAGTAATTTTGTCTACAATCTCCTGAACTTCTGCGGAAGACAATGTTCTCTCTGATGAACCAAATTCCAGACGGATAGTGATTCTGTGTACTTCATCTGTATCATAAGTATCAATCACACTAACGTTTTTCAGCAGTTCTGTGCCGTCTTCTGCCCAGCTTGTCCTGAGATCACTGAAGATAACTCCATGCGGAATATCCAGACTCAGGTCATATTCCATTGACGGATACTTTGAAGGTTCGTCATAAACAATTGCATTTGTCGGAACGGCTGCCAGCTTTTCTACATCAATTTCTGCAAACACAATATTGCCTTTTTTGTCGATGTTTTTGCCGACAGTCGGATGAACCATACCAATATAACCAATATCTGTTCCATCCAGTATTACCCTGTTCATATTCACAGGATGTTCGTAGCTGTGCGATGGTTCTGATTTTGAGAACTCCGGTTCGCTGTGCTTGATATCCTGCACCAATGCAGCAAGTATATCACGAAGTCTGAAATACTGATCCTTAATATTCTTTGTTTTGCTGTAAAGGGTAATGCCAAGCATCTTATTTTCAATACAAAGATTTCTCTCGTCCAGACCATTCACTACTCTGCCGATTTCAAAAATACCGAAATCGCCGGAATACGATACATTAGAACGTACCTGACAAAGCTGTGTGGGAATCATGGATTTTCTGAGAGTTTCAATATTCGGATTTGTAGCATTAGCAAGTTTTACATTTGGTTCAACCGGAATACCGATTGCTTTCAGCTCATCATTATATGCCCAGACATAAGAATGTACCTCATGCAGGCTGAAACGCTTCACAAGAAGGTCTTTGATCTTTTCTTCATTAGCTTTCACTTCGTCTGACCTGATGGGATAAAGCGGTGACAATGCAGTATTGACATCGAAATTATCATAACCGTAAATCCTGGTTATTTCTTCAATGATATCTGCTCTCATGGTAACGTCCTTTGTAATTCTCCACGAAGGAACGTCCACTGTAAACTGATCACCGTTTCTGACAACCTTAAAACCAAGACCATTAAGTGTATTTACAATCGTTTCGCCGTCAATTTTTATTCCTGTATATCTGTCAACAAATGCCTGATCAAAATTCAGCGTTACAGGCGGGAATTTTTCTGCATATTCATCTGTCAGAGAGGAAACCACTTTAACATTGCTGTCATATTTTTTCAGCAGATAAAGAAATCTTCCGATTGCAGGCACCGTCATTTCAGGGTCAAGACTTTTTTCGTAACGCATAGAAGCATCTGTTCTGTGTGAAAGTCTGACAGTTGATTTACGTATGCAGGCTGCATCAAAATTAGCCGACTCCAATGTCAGCGTTGTTGTATCATCTTTGATTTCAGAGTCAAATCCTCCCATAATACCCGCAATCGCTACAGGTGTATTGTCGCTGCAGATCATAAGAGTATTTTCATCTATAGTTCTTTCAACTTCATCAAGTGTCGTGAACCGGAAGGGCTGTGCAAAACGCTTAATTCTGATCTTGTCAACTTTTCTTGCATCAAAAGCATGCATAGGCTGACCCATTTCGAGCATCAGGTAGTTTGTAAGGTCAGCAAGAAAATTAATTGCTCTCATGCCGCAGTAATACAGTCTGATACGAATATTAACAGGACTGACGGTACGGCTGATGTTTTCCACTTTAATGCTGCTGTATCGTTTACAAAGTTTGTCTTCTATTTTAAGGTCAACCTTCGGAAGATCGGAATAGACTGTCAGATCATCTGTATCAAGCGCTTTCAGCGGTCTGCCCGCAAGAGCGGCAAATTCTCTTGCTATACCATAATGTCCCCAGAGATCCGGACGATTCGTAAGGGATTTATTATCTACTTCAAAAATTATATCGTCCACATCATATACGGTTTTGATGTCCGTACCATTAGGAATATCATCCGTAATTTCCATAATGCCGGAATTATCATCCGAAAGACCGATTTCAGCTTCACCGCAGCACATGCCATTGGAAGTATATCCGGCAAGCTTCCTCGGAGCAATCGTGATCTCCCCTATTTTCGCACCAACTTTAGCAAAAGCAGTTTTCATACCCACACGGACATTAGGTGCGCCGCAGACAACATCTGTAAGTTCTCCGTTACCTGCATCCACTTTAAGCAGGTGAAGCTTTTTTGATTCAGGATGATTTTCAACTGATTTAATCTCAGCAACAACTATGCCGCTGATATCTGAACCCTTGAAAAAAATCTCATTTTCTACTTCCGCAGTAGAAAGAGAAAATCTGTGTATCAGGTCTACCTTATCAAGACCGTCAAGATCTACAAAATCGCAGATCCAATTCATTGACAAAAACATATTCCTGTTCCTCCCTTATTCATCATCCGTAAACTGTGACAATACCTTCAGGCTGCCGCTGTTCAGATCTCTGATATCTTTGATGCCATATTTCATCATTGCAAGTCTTGTCAGTCCCAGACCGAATGCAAATCCTGTATATTCATCCGGATCGATTCCGCCCTCACGCAGCACATTCGGATGAATCATACCGCATGGACAAAGTTCCAGCCAGCCGCTGTGCTTACATGACGGACATCCCTCGCCGCCGCAGATAAGACAGCTGATATCCAGTTCAAAGCCCGGTTCCACAAACGGAAAAAAGCCGGGACGCAGACGAACCCTGATATCTTTTCTGAACACTTCGGAAAGCATGGTTTTCATAAAATAAATCAGATTTGAAATTGAAATATTCTTATCAACCATCATTCCTTCCATCTGGAAAAAGGTATTTTCATGGCAGGCATCTGTTGCTTCATTACGGAAGCATCTGCCGGGGAAAATTGCTTTAATCGGAACACCATTTTCTATCAAAGCCGGACCGTATTTTCTGAGAATTGCATTCTGAGCTGCCGAAGTCTGAGATTTAAGAAGCTGACCGTTTTCGAGATAATAGGTATCCTGCATATCTCTTGCCGGATGATGCTTCGGAATATTTACAGCTTCAAAGCACTCATAGTCACTGACTACTTCGGGATAATCTTCTACCGTAAATCCCATTGATTTAAAAATTGTTTCGCACTGTCTTTGCACAAGCGTAATCGGGTGATAGGATCCCATATCCTTCGGTGCCGGTGAAGATATATCAAACTGCGGCATTGCAGCGATTTCCAGTTCAATCTGCCTGCGTTTCAATTCCTCTGTTTTTGCTTCAATCTGCGTCATAGCAAATTCTTTCAGCTTATTTACATCAGCGCCGAATGCTTTTTTCTGATCTGCGGCTAATTCTTTCATCCCCTTAAGCAGTGACGTAATACTGCCTTTTTTCCCGAGATATGAAACCCTTAGCTGATCTATTGCCGAGAGATCAGAAATTCCCGAAAGTTCCTTTTCGATTTCTTCCTTCAAGTGTAAAATTCTTTCATCCACTTTCTTATACCTCCATTTAATATAATTAATATAGCCGATTGTAAAACTCTGAAAATGTTCTACCCATGCGGTTTTTAATATCATGTATTTTACAATTTTTCTCCGCTGTGATCCGCCATTT
>CACZPV010000048.1 GCA_902783065.1 uncultured Ruminococcus sp. | reverse complement strand
TCCTTATCGATAGCCGGCACTTCAACAACACCGGTATCCTCTACAAAAGTATACATACCACCACTGGAGAAATTATCTACAACTCCCCCATTTCCGATTTTTAAAATTGCCTGCAGGAAACAGCCTTTTCCGTTTTTACAAAAAGTAAACATTCTCATTGTATTGACAGACTTATCATATAGTACATTCATATCATGATGCTGTGTGATAAAAGTTTCCAGAAGATTCTGTTTTTTCTTTTTTAATCCATCATACAATGCTTTCAGATCTTTATAATCCGCCGCATTATATTTTTCTACACCGATTCCGCCGATACCATCAGCCGGCTTTGCCATGATCAGCGGATGCTTTTCTGTAAATGTTTTAAACTCGTCAAATGTGGCATGATCCAGGTCAAGCCAGTCACGATTCAGAAATTCATTGAATTTTTTATTGAAAGCAATTTTGTCATCGAACAAAGACATATATTCCTTATCATTATATTTGATAATAATAGCATTATTTTTTCCTCTGGTCAGATAGGTTGCTCTTTGTTCTTCATTCAAATTATAAAACTCAAATTCCTGATAGTCAAAGTACCCCGCCTGATATTTCATTCCACAGTGTACCATATCCTTCACAACGCCGACAAACGATTTATCGCATTTTTTAGAAACGGCGCCTGCGATCCTGAACATCTTAAAATAATTCATTTTCAGTATTCTCGCAAGCATATAGGTTACTTTCCTCGACACAACATCACATCCGTTATAAAAATTTTTTCTTTTTTCGCCCCGCTGCTGCGGGGCGAAAAAAGAAAATTAATTGCTTTTCAGACATTTTACCATAACTGCCTTCTGGGCATGAAGCCTGTTTTCTGCCTCCTCAAATATTTCATCAGCATGTGCTTCAAAAATATCCTCTGTGATTTCTTCACCTCTGTGTGCGGGCAGACAATGCTGTACCATCGCGTCAGGCTTTGCAAGAGCCATCAATTCAGCATTGACCTGATATCCATCAAATGCCTTTTTACGCTTTTCTGCCTCTCCTTCCTGACCCATTGATGCCCATACGTCTGTAATAACAACATCGGCATCAACAACAGCTTCCTTCGGTGTACGGAACATTGAGAATTTATCACCGTAATTTTTCGCAAATTCAAGTACCTGTGTGTCAGGTTCATAGCCCTCCGGACAAGCTACGGAAATAGACATACCTGTTTTTAGTGCACCCACAATCAAAGAGTTCATCATATTATTGCCATCACCGATAAACGCCATTTTAAGCCCTGCAAGCTTTCCCTTATATTCACGTATCGTCATAAGATCAGCAAGAATCTGACAGGGATGACAAAAATCTGTCAGTCCGTTTATGATCGGAATACTGCCGTATTTCGCAAGATCCTCTACTTCCTTTTGTTCAAACGTCCGTATCATAATTCCGTCAAGATAGCGTGACAGAACTCTTGCAGTATCCTGAACAGGTTCTCCTCTGCCAATCTGCATATCCTTTGATGATAGGAATATTGGCTGTCCGCCAAGCTGATACATACCTACCTCAAAAGAAACTCTTGTTCTGGTTGATGCTTTTTCAAAAATCAAGCCCAGCGATTTTCCTTCAAGATGCTTGTGTGCTATACCGTGTTTCTGCTCATATTTAAGCTGATCGGCAAGATTGAGTATGTCGATTACTTCCTCCGAAGTAAGATCGAGCATTTTCAGTAAATGTTTCATTGGTATTTCCTCCTATGATGTTTTTATTATTCTGCAGACCTGCGCCACGGCGCATAACATTTTCCTGCACTTTGCGTGGGACTGATGTTATTTTATCCGCATATTATTTTCCCTGAAGCAGCGTCAGAAAATCTGTATTTTTAAAAACAAATATCCGCATAACAGATTTTTCACAAGTAATATTACCTCATCATTATTAAAAAAATTAATCGCCGCTCATCACGCCGCTAAGAACAGCAAGACCTTTATCTATTTCTTCATAACTGATATTAAGCGGCGGCAAAAGTCTGAGAAGTGTTTTTGCTGTAAGTATAAGCAAGCCGTTTTCTACGCATTTTCCGGCAATCTCTTTAGCATTATCTTTTTCGGTAACAATACCGATCATCATACCTTTGCCCCTTACCTCTTTTACATTAGGCATAGCAGTAAGTTTTTCTCTTATATAATCACCTTTTCTGCAAACTTCTTCCAGAAAGGCTTTTGTGGTCACTCTTGAAAGAACTTCCCTAGCTGCAGCACAGGCTATCAGGTTTCCTCCAAAAGTTGTTCCATGTGTTCCTGCTGTCATCACATCCGAAAGCTTTTCATTACACAGACATGCACCTATCGGTACACCTCCACCAAGTCCCTTTGCAGAAGTTACAACATCCGGCTTAATGCCGTACTGTTCATAGCAGTAAACAGTTCCAGTTCTGGACACACCGGTCTGCACTTCATCGATCATAAGAAGAATATCTTTTTCTTTGCAAATTTTCTCAGCAGCATCAACAAATTCCTGTGACAAAGGCATAACTCCGCCTTCACCCTGTATAAGCTCTATAAAAACAGCACATACTTCATCACTGATTTTACTTTCAAGGTCACAGATGTCATTGGCAGTTACATAATCGAATCCTTCTGTAAACGGGAAAAAGAAATTGTGAAAAACATCCTGTCCTGTTGCAGCAAGCGTTGTCACTGTTCTTCCATGGAATGAATTAACAAGCGTAAGTATTTTCTGCCTGTCCTCACCATATTTGTCAAAGCTGTATTTTCTTGCAATCTTGATGGCACATTCATTTGCCTCGGCACCACTGTTACAAAGAAACACCTTATCCATTCCGGTAAGCTCACAAATCTTTTTTGAAACTTCCGTCTGCAAAGGAGAATAGTATAAGTTTGAAATATGCTGTACTGCTGATACCTGTGACGATACTGCTTTTACCCATCCGTCATCACAGTAACCAAGACAATTTACTCCTATCCCGCTTGTAAAATCTATATATTCCTTTCCGGATACATCCTTAGCAGTTGCTCCCTTACCGCTGACGATGGCAGTCTGAAAACGTCCATAAGTATGCATCATATATTTTTGTTCGTCGTTTTTAATTTCCTCAAAGGTCATTTATTACACCTCTTAATTAAATTTATTGCTCCTTATTCAAGCTTTGAATTTAAACTCTAAAACTTTTTTATACAAATAATCACATTTCACAACCTCAGTTTACTTGATTACAGGTGTATCACATATAAAATGACACCTATCAGCGATAAAATACCGATTGACATGGTTACCACTGCTATCTGATTGTCAGAGCGTCCTTCAACATAATAACAATCAGGATCCTTGGGATCACAAAAAACAGTTACAACCTCACCTAACTGATGATCCGGGATTCTACTTAATTTTGATTTTTTTCTGTACAATTTTCCGTTAACCGTATATTCATATATACGATGCGGATAATGATCATTACCTGTTGAATCAAAGTCCACTGAAATATCAGCAACTACCCCCTGCACCTGCAGCGTACATCTTCTTTTTTGCTCTTTCGCATTACGATGTGTACGATAAGTAATGTAAAACATAACAACGCTGGTCACACTAAGCAAAATGATTCCTATAATTGTGTTTATATCAATATTCATAATGTCACCTGCACGGCATTTAATAAAACATTGTTCCGATACCCTCATCTGAAAACATTTCAATAAGAATCGAGTGAGGGATTCTTCCATCAATAATATGTGCTCTCTTTACTCCACGTCTTACTGCTTCTACACAACAGTCGATTTTCGGAATCATTCCGCCTGAAATTATTCCCTCTCGCTTTAGTGACGGGACTTCGCTCACATTAACTACGGGAATCAAAGTATTTTCGTCTTCTTTATCTTTCAGAAGTCCCCTGATATCCGTCATAAGAATAAGCTTTGCAGCTTTCAGTTCAGCAGCAATTCTTGCGGCGGCAAGATCGGCATTGATATTGTAGACTGCACCGTTATAACCTCCTGCAATTGTTGAAATAATCGGTATATAGCCGTTATCTGTTGCATCAGTGATCACTCCGGTATTGACTTCGGTAATCTCGCCTACAAAGCCAAGATCTTCAGCTGTAATAACCTTCTCAGCCATAATCATTCTGCCATCCAGTCCACATAGACCAATTGCTTTGCCGCTGTGTTGCTCCAGAAGCTGCACAAGCGTCTTATTAACCTTTCCGGCAAGAACCATCTGTACAATATCGATTGTTTCTGCATCTGTAACACGAAGACCATTAACAAACTGACTTTCTTTTCCGATTTTTTTCAGCATCTGACTGATTTCAGGACCGCCGCCGTGTACCAGAACAACATTTATTCCCACAAGCTGCAAAAGAACAATATCACTCATGACAGCATCTTTCAGTTCATCACTGATCATTGCATTTCCGCCGTACTTTATAACAATCGTCTGTCCGGCATATCTTTGTATGTACGGAAGTGCCTGAATAAGTATATTGGCACGATCCTGATCCGCTATATTCCGCATTTCATTCAACCCCAATCATGTTCTGTAATCTCCGTTAATTTTGACATAATCGTATGTCAGATCACATCCATAAGCTTCGGCTGAAGCTTCACCATCGCCCAGACCTACGATAATATCTATTTCATCACGAATAAGTATCTCCTTAGCAATTTCTTCTGAAAACTCAATTCCTGCACCGTTTTTGCATACATCAATTTTTCCGTCATCGGATGCAAATGAAACATTGACCTTATGTACATCTACATCACAACCCGAATAACCTATAGCACAAAGTACACGTCCCCAGTTTGCATCAGCTCCGAACATTGCTGCCTTGAGCAGGCTTGAGCATATTACTGACTTTGCTATTCCTTTTGCATCCTTTACGCTTTTAGCCCCGCTTACCTTGCAAACAAGGAGCTTTGTTGCTCCCTCTCCGTCTTTTGCCATCATTTTGGAAAGCTCTTTACATACTGCCGTAAGTGCCTCTACAAAATCATTGTAATCCTGACCTTCTTCTGTAATTTCATCATTTCCGGCAAGTCCGGATGCCATAACAGAAAGCATATCATTTGTCGATGTATCTCCATCTATGCTGATCATATTGAAAGTATCATCAGCCACTGTTTTTACAGCTTTTTGTATCATTTCTGACGAGATTGCTGCATCAGTCGTTACAAAGCAAAGCATCGTTGCCATATTAGGATGGATCATTCCGCTGCCCTTTGAAATTCCGCCGATTTTTACAGCTTTTCCGCCAATAGTTGTTTCAACTGCAACCTCTTTTTTTACTGTATCTGTGGTCATTATTGCCTCAGCACAATCCGATGCTCCCACAGAATCACAGGTAAGGTTTTCTGCAAGCACTGCAATATTTTCTTCGATCGGTTCAATCGGAAGAATCTGACCAATAACTCCTGTAGAAGCTACTATTACATCCGAAGCATCTATACCTAATTCTTTTGCAGCAAGCTCACACATTTTCTGTGCTTTTTCATCCCCGTCAGCATTACATGTATTTGCATTTCCGCTGTTAGCTATTACAGCCTGTGCAAAACCGTTTTTCAGATTTTGTTTACATACTGTGATCGGTGAGCTTTGTACAAGATTTGTTGTGTAAACAGCTGCTGCAGTACACTTGTTATCACAATATATCAATCCCAGATCACGCTTGGATTTATTCTTTCTTATGCCGCAGTGAATACCAGCCGCCTTGAAACCTTTTGCAGCCGTAACCGACCCGTCTATCATTTTATATTTCATATTATTCCTCCCTGAAGCTTAAATCAGAATGCCGGCGGTACAATAACAAGTCCTGTTTTTTCATCCAGACCAAATATGATATTCATATTCTGAATAGCCTGACCTGCTGCACCTTTGACCATATTATCAATTGCCGAAACAGCAACTAATGTATTTGTACGCTTATCATAATGGAGCGAGATATCACAGAAATTAGAGTACTTGATATTATGTATATCTGCATTTGCTCCATCCGGAAGCAATCTTACAAAAAACTCATCTCTGTAGAAGCTTTCATATTCTGCTCTGATCTGCTCAAAAGTCACACCATCTTTGATACGTGCATAACATGTTGAGATAATACCACGGTTTACCGGCAGAAGATGAGGTACAAATGTAATTATTACATCCTTACCCGAAAGCTTGGAAAGCGTCTGTTCTATTTCCGGTGTATGTCTATGATTTGCTACTTTATATGCATGAAATCCTTCATTCAACTCCGGATAATGATTACCCTGATTAGGTTTTCTGCCTGCACCTGTTACACCTGATTTTGAATCGACTATAATACCATCAGTGCTTACAAGTCCTGCTTTTACTGCGGGAGCCAATGCCAGAGGTGCTCCTGTTGTATAGCAGCCGGGATTTGCAATAATCCTTCTTCCCTTTATGTTTTCTCTGAAAAGCTCCGGCAGACCGTAAACAGAACGTTTATGAAGATCATGATCAAGAAATTCACAGCCATACCATTCTTTATATTCATCCTCGCTTTCCAGTCGGAAATCCGCACCAAGATCAATAAATGCTTTTCCGGCATTATCGCACTGTACAGCAAGCTCCTGTGATAATCCGTGAGGCAGTGCGGCAAAGATTACATCACTCTTTTCAACAACTTCATCCTGTGTCTTACATTCCATATCACAAAGACTTTTATAAGATGGATAAACTTCACTAAGTTTCTTTCCCTCAAAGCTGACAGAACTAATAGCCGCAATTTCTGCTTCAGGGTGAGTAAGCAAAATACGTACAAGCTCTGCCCCGGCATATCCTGTCGCTCCGATAATTCCTGCTTTAATTTTCATCTTCCTTACCTCTTTTTAAGAAGCTTCACCGCCTGCGGACGGCGGAATAAGGCAGGTGATCCGCCCATGCCCCCGCAGCCTTTGAATAAGTATGGTGAAACTTTATAAATTTATATTTACCGTTTTACTTTAGAACAAAACAATTATCTGACATCATATTTGTAAGATCATAAGGTTTTGATCAGTTCTTTTACTCTCTGTGCCTGAGCCTTTACATTTTGGCTTGCGGGACCGCCGAGAGCCTTTCTGCCGTTTACGCAATTTTCGAGAGAAATTGCCTCATATACACCCTCGTCAAAGATTTCACAGATTTTCTTATATTCTGCGATTGACAGTTCTTCCAGAGTTGTTTTTTTCTCAATACATAGTGCCACAAGAGTTCCGGTTGCCTTATAGGCATCACGAAACGGCAGTCCCTTTTTAACAAGGTAATCAGCACAATCAGTTGCGTTGATAAAACCATTAGCTGCTGCCTTTCGCATATTTTCAGGAATAACTTTCATGGTATCTATCATTGGAGTAAAGGCAGTCAAACACATTTTTACAGTATCAACCGCATCAAATATCGCTTCTTTATCTTCCTGCATGTCTTTATTGTAAGCCAGTGCAATTCCTTTCATGACTGTAAGCAGTGTCATCAGATCACCAAATACCCTGCCTGATTTTCCTCTTACAAGCTCAGCAATATCTGGATTTTTCTTTTGCGGCATGATACTGGAACCTGTCGAAAAGGCATCATCCAGTTCTACAAACTTAAACTCCCAGCTGCACCACATAATAATTTCTTCCGAAAATCTTGAGAGATGCACCATAATAATAGAAAGTGCAGCAGCAAGCTCCATACAGAAATCTCTGTCCGAAACACCGTCAAGGCTGTTCTGACAAATATTTTCAAATCCCAGTAATTTAGCTGTAATTGTTCTGTCAATCGGATATGTCGTTGTTGCCAGTGCCCCACTGCCAAGCGGATTACTGTCAGTATGTCTGTATGCACATTCCAATCTATCGATATCCCTCAGAAGCATCTCTGCATATGCCATCAGGTGATGTCCGAACGTTATCGGCTGTGCTCTCTGAAGATGTGTATAACCGGGCATAACAGCTGTACTGTACGCTTCCGCTTTATTACAGATTACCTCAACAAGTTCTGTGACCATTGCTTTGATATTTTTAATTTCTTTTTTAAGATGCAGTCTTATATCCAGAGCTACCTGATCATTTCTGCTTCGCGCAGTATGCAAACGCTTGCCGGTCTGTCCAAGGCGTTCTGTCAGTTCACCTTCTATAAAAGTATGAATATCTTCCGCATTCGGATCTATTGTAAGGTTTCCGTTTTCAATATCAGCAAGTATGCCTTCAAGTCCCTTAACGATAGCATCTGCCTCGCTTTTTTCAATGATACCGCACTCGCCTATCATTGTCGCATGAGCAATACTTCCTTCTATATCTTCCTTATACATCCGGCTGTCGAAGGAAATGGATGAATTAAAATCATTTGTCTTTTTATCAATCTCCTTTGAAAACCTTCCCGCCCACAGTTTCATATACCGACACGCTCCTTTTATTTTAGTTATTGCTTTAGTCGATTGTAAAGGTCTGAAATACCTTTATCCATGAGGTTTTGATATCATGTGTTTTACAATTTTTTATCATTTTCCGCATTACCACACTGTATATGACAATGCGGAAAACGGCAAATTCTGAAAAACAATAAGTCGGGCGGACAGTAATCAAACTATTCGCCCTGACATATTTGTTTATTATAGGC
>CACZPV010000047.1 GCA_902783065.1 uncultured Ruminococcus sp. | reverse complement strand
CCAACTATTACCAGTAATTAAGAAGGGGTATTAAATGAAATCTGAAATTCTAATCACACTAATAATTTTCTCAATCACAGTCATCCTCATATTTTATATACCCATAATTAAAACGATACTCAACAAGTTAAGACTGTCAAAACTATCAGTAGACGACCTACTTGAGCAACTATCAGACAACTCGGTAGATATTGAAAACAAAGCCGACATCGTAGTAGACCTAATAAACAAAGGTTACATACAAATTCACACACTACACAGCAGTACCTCAAACTACAATGACAAAAAGCAATCACAGTGTTTTTGTTCTTCGATGAACAATAGTGATATTGTAAACACACTAAAGACATTGGGGTAATCGTGCAACCAAGCAAATAAATCAAAGAACGAGCCATCAACAATAACATTGGTGGCTCATCTTTATTACATCAAATTAAATGTTTATGTGGTCAGAGTTCCGAAAAAATATTTTGAACAGGTTTTATATTTATAATTATTTTCCCTTTTTCCCTTGAATCCTCCGAAAAGTCTGTATTCATGGGGCTTTTGGGGTAAGGGAAAATGCATTGAAAAAGGGATTTTTAAATCCTGCTATATGGATTTTGCGTATAATTCTTCGTTCGGGTAATATATTCCGTTGTTATACGGGAATTTCATTAGTTTGTATTATTTCAGGGCTGAAATCCGGGGTACAGAGGTACATTGTGTTTTTATGCAATGCACCCTTGTTTTTTTATGTCCTCAATCCGGTGTTTTTGAAATTGAATTGTAATATAGCTTTGAATTGATCGGCGTGTATTTAAGCTGTGAAACATTTTTATAAAAAATTTATGATGCTTTTGGCGAAAATCAGTTTTTATCAGCTGTTTTTTTATGCCGGAAAATAATTGAAACTTTGCCCCTGAATAGTTCCGATACAATCTGTGAAAAATCACGGATTAAGCTTTGAAATAATTTTTTGAAACTGTTTTTTAAACTTGAAGCACTTCTGTTCCGGAATCGTTACCATGAACTATATTTATATAGGCAATGAAATAATCGTTCAGCCGGTATCAGATCATTTGTCGATACGTACTGCTCAGACACAATACAAACGGTTGTAACCAATGTGAAATTAATATACAGCAAAACGGTTTTTCTTTGCCTCAATAAAAGGGGGTAACCAAAATGATTATGAATAAAAAGGAGTTTGCATGGAAAAATATTTACTCCAAAGATGTAATCGCTGATGTCGTTGAGCGTTCGGTTAATCTTGGGAAAATACCAGCACTTTGTATGAACGGATACAGACTGACCCAGAACGGTATATTGACTGAAATGAAAAATATTGACAGCGTGTTGCTGAGAGATAATGCGTATAAGTACATACTTTCAGAAGCCGTTAAAAAATCTGGGCTTCCGCAGTTCGATGGTGAATTTTCGGAATCTGTCGAAGTGCTGGAATACCTGATCAGAAACTCGGTGTGTGTACTGCAAACATGTAAAGATATCTATGTATTATCCGGCTGTGATGATATACTCAGGCTTTTATGCACTGTTTCAACCGGATCAGCCTTTGCAACCGTTAATTTCATATCTTGTATATGTCTTAGCAAAAACGGTAAGCACATAGGCAAACCTGTTAACCTCACGCTTGATGAACCCTATGTAGTTTATCCTCTCGATGGTGTTGTAGAGTATATATATTCGATTATAGATAAGCTTGCAAACAATATGGGGGTAATAACAACCATAAATCCGGCTAACAACAAAAGAAGTATTTACTTCATTACCAGTTGCGAAAAATTCTATGATGAACTTGGATTTATCGAACAATTGTCAAAAAGCCAGGAGTTCTTTCCGCTCAACTTCAAAGGCACGTTCAGATTCAGAACAATATCTGCTAATGGAGGCAAACGTATAGTATTTCCGATAACGCAAATTGAAAAAATGATATTCCCTGATTGATCGTTAAAATATTTTCAGCGGTTCTTCCGATAAAGAGCCGCTGAGAGTATTGTGTGTTATCAGAATAATCAAGATGGCAATAAATGGCATTGAATTTTTCTGCTGCTATGTTGCCGCTGGTCAGGAAATAGCTCTCAGGCTCGCTGTGGCGGCTCAGGGCTGATTTTTCAAGCCGATGGTATGAAGTTAGCCGCCTCAGGAATTATAATCGCAGACAGGGGCGTATAATCAAATTCTTGTATCAAAACGATCGTTTATGGTGAAAGCGGCGGCGGTGTCAGAAAAATGGCTGTTTTTAAGTTTTCGGACTGGGGTAGCCGATCCAAAAACGGTTTCAAAACTCTGGTGTATAAAAAAGGCAGAATAAAAAGAAAGGGGAGTCAGCTATGGTTATTGGATATTGTCGAACATCAAAAACCAGTCAGGAGCTTGCCTTGCAGAAGGACGCTCTTGAAAAATACGGGGTAGATATTATCTACACGGAGCAAATGAGTGGTGTCAAGAAGCGACCGATACTAGAAGAGGTTCTGAGCACACTGAAAAAGAATGATAAACTCGTTGTCTGGAAACTTGACCGGCTCGGAAGAACATCGAAGGAGCTTGTAAACATGATTGACGACTTTGAGCGCAGGGGTATAAACTTCGTAAGTATCACAGAGCAATTCGACACCACCACACCCACAGGAAAATTCGTTGTTACCATGTTTATCGCAATGGCTCAGCTTGAGCGTGATGTGATCGTCATGCGTACAAAGGCAGGACT
>CACZPV010000046.1 GCA_902783065.1 uncultured Ruminococcus sp. | reverse complement strand
ACAAAGGGTTTCCCCCAGAGTAAAATTGTGTGTACTAATATCTGTCTGTGATCGGGCTAACACCCATATCGTTTCTGCGAAGCATATCAATGTATTTCAAAGAATCTCCGCATCCGTTAACAACGCAGTCTGCCGGGTTTTCTGCCACTTTTACCTTTAAATCTGTCGCAGCGGAGATAAGTTTATCGAAGCCTGCAATCTGAGAGGCACCGCCCGTCAGAACAATACCATCAGAATGAATATCACCGATTAATTCGGGAGGTGTTTCTTCTAATGCATCCTGAATATGACCAACTATAACATCAGCGGTTTCCCTCAGCGGTTCGATCATTTCTTCCGCATCCATATCAGCCCATGCCGGCATACCGGTAACAATACTTCTGCCTTTTATGCGGTATTTTCCATTTGCAGCGCCTTTGACAACACAGCCAATTGCTTTTTTAGCATCTTCTGCCATTCGTTTTCCGATCAGCATATTATAACGTCTTTTGACGTACTTTATAATTTCCTCATCCATAATATTCCCGGCCTGTTTTACAGAACGGGAAACCGCGATTCCGCTAAGAGATATTACTGCCATATCAGTAGTACCGCCCCCGATATCAACTACAAACGCGCCATGGGGACTGCTTATATCAATTCCCGCACCGATTGCAGCAGCGACGGGTTCCTCAATCAGGCAAACCCGTCTGATACCGCAGCAGCTGATAGCATTTACCACTGCTCTTTTTTCTACTTCGGTGATTTCCCCCGGAACACAGGCGACCGCTCTTGGCATACCGATTCTTGCAGCGACAACTCTTTTAAGGAATGTTGATATCATTGCTTCAACCAGTCCGAGGTCAGAAATAACCCCTCCGCTGAGTGGATAAATTGCACTGAAACGTGAAGATGTTCTTCCCAACATTTTGTAAGCTTCTTCGCCTACAGCAACAATACTGTCGCTTTCATGATTTACAGTAATTACAGAAGGTTCGTCAACCAACTTCCCTTTATTCTGCAAATAAATTCTTGTTCTTGATGTTCCGAGATCAATTGCTATATCTGTTCCCATTCTGAATACACCCTTTCGGTTTTATTTTCTGACAATAGCTGCCACAGCACACAATACTCTTTCTGCACCGGCATCCTTCAATACCTCGCTGCAGGCTGAAAGTGTAGCGCCGGAAGTCATAATATCGTCAATGAGCAGTATTTTTTTCCCACGAATTTTCTCCTCATCGATGACACTGTAGTAATTTTTGTTGTGTTGGATTCTTTTATCGCGTTCCAGATAATGCTGATAAGAAGTATCCACAGTCCGTACAAACAATTCTTCATATGGTTTATCCAGAAGTTCGGCAGCATTTTTTGCAATAAGCTCTGACTGATTGAAGTCCCTGTTTTTTTTTCTGCTTAACGTCATAGGGACACTTGTAACCACCTCAAAACACATATCTTTGTAATATGTTTTACGTATTGCTGATACAATTGCCGCTGAAAAGCTTTTGGCATTAAAGACAACACCCTTGAATTTATAATTCTTAATAGCCTCCGCTATTTTTTCTTCATAAGTAAAGGGTGCGATGCATATATCTCCTTTCGGAGTCACTTCAATCATCGGATCAAGAGGATAGGCTGCACGGCAGGCAAGACACTCTGTCATATCATAGCTGATCACTTTTGAACAATACGGACATTTCGGAGGAAACAACATTTCAAGAAACATTGCCGCCGCCCCTTTCCAGAAAGGCTCTTAATCCCGAATATCGGGCAGTCCTTTTATTATTATCTACCATTTGTTTCAACACATTTACATTCCCGACAATTATTAATATTTTTTTTGCTCTTGTCACTGCCGTATACAGCAGATTTCTGTAATACAGCTGCGGCGGTCCGTAATGCACAGGCATTACCACTGCATCGAACTCATTTCCCTGACTTTTGTGTACGGTAGTGGCATAAGCAAGCTCCACATTCAGCAGATTATCCGAGTTATACTGCACTCGCCTGTCATCAAAGCGAATCACAGCACTTTTAGCAGCTTTATCGATAGATTCAATTATACCGATATCACCGTTAAAAACACCTGTCCCTTCGCTGCCGTCATCCTTTTCCCAGGGCAGGTCATAGTTATTTTTCGTCTGCATAACCTTATCTCCTGTGCGGAAAACATAGACAGGCATTCGTATTTCATTTTGTTCATCGGACGGCGGATTCAATACCTGCTGCAATTTTTTATTCAATTCCGTTACACCAAGTTCACCCTTTCTTCCGGGGCACAACACCTGAATATCACTCACAGGTGAAAAGTTGTAGGCTGACGGCAGTCTTTTAGCGCACAGTTCTGTAATTTGCTCAGAAATAGAATAGGGGACAGTATTTGACATGAAAAAGAAATCGTTGTCAGTCCTTCTTATTTCAGGCATTTCCCCGTGGACGATTTTATGTGCATTGGTAACAATCAGACTTTGCATACTCTGACGAAAAATTTCCGTCAGAGCCACCACCGGAATCTGTCCAGATGCAATCAGATCTCCCAGTACATTTCCGGCTCCGACAGAAGGAAGCTGATCGCTGTCGCCCACCATGATAAGCCGGCATCCCAGCGGAAGCGCACGAAGCACGCTTTCAAAAAGTGCCGAGTCCACCATTGACATTTCATCCAGAATCAAGGCATCACAATCAAGAAGATTTCTTTCATTACGGGTAAACCTTGGTCTGTCGTTGTTATCCCATTCGACTTCCAGCAGACGATGAATTGTTTTCGATTCACAGCCTGTCACCTCAGACAGTCTTTGTGCAGCCCGTCCTGTTGGTGCAGCCAGCATTACTTTCAATCCGCTTTGCTTATACAGCTCAATAATAGCATTCAGGGTTGTTGTTTTACCTGTTCCGGGACCGCCTGTAAGAATCAGCAGACCGCCGGACATTGCTTCCGTAATCGCCTTTCTTTGCAATGCAGCATAGGTAATACCATTGGATTTTTCAAATGTTTCCAGTGCAAGCTCTATTCCTTTAAGACTTTCAGCCGGAAACTGTTTCATCAGAAGAAGCCGCTCGGCAGAATACATTTCACATTTATATACATGCGGTAAAAAGGCATATATTCTTTCATCAATTTCGTCACAGATCAATGCAGCTTCATTCTGCATTTTATCAATCATTTCAGCTATTTTCTTTTTGTCGATTTTCAAAAAAGAAGCAGTTACCTCTGTCAGCTTATCAAGAGGCAGGCACGTATGCCCGTTATTGGAATTATAATTAATTATATAAATAATGCCGGCACGTACGCGGTATTCATCATCATCAGGACGTTCCAGTGCAGCGGCAATAGCATCAGCCCGTTCAAAAGGGACAGCAATAGATTCGTCACATAACACATAGGGATTTTCTTCAATCATCTGAATAGAACTATCACCGAAGTTTTTCCATATACGAACAGCCTCAAGAGCTGAAATATGGTATTTTTCGAGATAGAGCATTACTTCTTTCATTCCGAAAATACGATTGATTTCCGCAGAAATTTTAAGAGCCTTTTCACGGGAGATGCCCTTTATTTCTTCAAGTCTTTCCGGTTGTTTCTGCATAATAGCAAGAGTATTTTCACCGAAGGTATCTACCAGTTTTTTTGCTGTTGAACGTCTGACTCCTTTTATGGCGCCGGAAGAAAGATATTTCAGTATAGAAGCGGCAGTAGACGGCATCTGATGTTCATAATATCTGAATGAAAACTGCTCGCCATAACCGGGATGTATTTTCCAAATTCCGACGAGCCTGAGATCATCGCCGATATTGACATCTGTCATACTTCCTACGGCAGTTGCAGCGATACCATCGCAGTCCATCGTCAAAACGCTGTATCCATTGGTACTGTTTCGAAAAACGATATCTTCCACGCATCCCCGCAGTTCCAGAAGCTGTTCTTCCGACAATGTAATTCCCCTTTCTTTTTCCTTATAGCAGCGGGCGTCACGCTGCTGCAGCTCTATTCATAACATTCTGCGCTCCGCTATATGACGGAGCGCAGAGCTTTTTACATAAATATCCGGTATTATTCGGTTTCTGTGTTGTTAGCAGAATTATTTACCTGTCTTTTTCTCTCAAACAGGTAAATGATAAGACAAATTGTAAGCATCACTGCCGAAACCAGCCTCAAAATCCATACATAGGTGCCGTCCATAAGGTTAATACCGGCAACAAATTCATCAATAAACCACCACACCGAAAGGAATATAAAATACAGTGAAAGCAAATATACTACTTTATTTTCTTTTCTGAACCTAAAAAACAGCATAACAGCTATTATCAGCCAGAGTGCAGAATACACATACCCCATATTTTTTCTCCTTGTGATTAATTTTTCTTTAGTCGATTGTAAAAGTCTGAAAATCCTTTTTCAATGCGGTTTTTGATATCATCTGTTTTACAAGTT
>CACZPV010000045.1 GCA_902783065.1 uncultured Ruminococcus sp. | reverse complement strand
TATTTGGTGATTCTGATGCAGCCGTCATCCAGGATTGTAAATTGAAAATCCTTTGTTGAATTATTGTCCTTTGCAGCTGCAGCTGACAATGATGCGGGGCTGTTTTCTGAGAAGCTGAGTCCGACACCGGTGCCTGTAATCATGACGGCTGCCATTACAGCTGATAAAAACCTTCTTTTAAAATTCTGATTATTTTTGTACATTCTTTGTACCTCCTTGAAAGTGTAACAGGAAAAAACCTGTCTATATTATAAGACTAATTAAATTAAAAAAAGTTCAAAAAATAATAAAAAACTAAAAAAATATAAGTTTTTCTGCATTATCCATAAAAATTTCCTGAAAAATTTGTTTATTAATTATAACCTGAATCCGTGAAGTTGATTTGATTAATTATAATAAGGAAAGTCGTTACGGTTTCATCTTCTCCAGTCTAGCTGAGTAAGAAGATTTGTAAGGAAAATGTTGAAGATGATAAATAATTTACATTATATCTTCCAATCCGTTTTTTTTCTGTGATATAATATAATGGCAGTGATTATTGATACCTGAATCCGTGATGTTGACATGATGAATTATAAAAGTAAAGATCTTCCTGTTTCAGCTAATTCAGGGCAAAAGAAGCACACCTGTGGTGTGATTTCTCAAATTTAAAAAACTGTTTATCAATACCTAATTTTATGGATTCAGGGATAAGTAAATCAGCGAATAATTTAGTCAGGGGATGGAAAAATGAAAAAATCTATAATCCGAAAGCCGGATGGACGGACTATTCTTCGCCTTTTGCTGGAATTTCTTGGAATTGGTGCAGGATCGGTTATTGCCGCATTTGCTATTGAAGAATTTCTTGTACCGTGTACAATACTGGACGGTGGTATTGTCGGAATAAGTATTATGCTTAATAACAAGCTTGGAATCCCGTTAGGTGCATTGACAGTGGGACTTAATGTTCCTTTTCTGATTATCGGCGCCGGAAAGATGGGAAAGAAGTTTATTGTTAAGGCGGCTTTTGCTATGGTGGTCTTTTCTGTATTTCTGGAAGTATTTGCACCTATGGTTAATGCTACACAGGAATATCTGCTGGCAGTTTGTTTCGGCGGTGTTATCCTCGGAATAGGGGTTGGTCTGGTAATTCGTTTCGGAGGCTGTCTGGATGGTACTGAAACAGTGGCAATACTTTTGAACAAGAAATTCAAAATGCCCGTGGGACAAACCGTATTGGTGTTTAATGTGGTGATATTCATTGTAGCAGGTTTTATTTTTGGATTTGACAGGGCTATGTACAGTTTATTGACTTATTTTATTACTTCAAAGGTACTTGATATTGTGGAATCAGGACTGGAACAGACAAAGGCTGCAATGATTATTACAAATGATGCAAAAGAAATATCTCACCAGATTTATCACAGACTTGGACGAACAGTAACCATAATGGAAGGAGAAGGACTTGTCAGCGGTAAAAAAGTTGTTTTGTACTGTGTACTGACAAGGTTTGAAATCCATGAACTGAAAGACATAATAAAAAATATTGATTCATCTGCATTTATTGCAATCAGCGATGTATCTGAGATCATCGGTAAGCATGTGAAAAAAACAGAAGATATTAAGTTGTAAGAGTCAGATGGCAATTTTGATACAATTTTTTGTTTTTTTGTCCGGTGCATTGTTATGATACCGAAAATATCTTTAATTGATTGACAAAGCGGTTTTAACTAACTATAATATAGACTGAATGGTCAGACGGTTGTAAAAAGGCGAGGGTTTGTACCGCACGCGGCGGCACAAGCCCCGCTCCGAAAATCAAAAAGCAGTCGTTTTCGATGCGAAAGCTGCGAAAATGACGGATTACAGCGGAGAAAAAGTGAAAAACACATGATATCAAAAACCGCATGGATAAAGGAAATTCAGACTTTTACAATCGACTATGACCAGATGATAATAAGGAGAATGGGATAGTGATATCGAGAGTGATTTTCTGTATCAATAACAGATTTGTCGGTCACTGACCACGGATAATATCATGATAGTTTCTTTATGTGTTATTGCCTATAATGAGGAAAAAGCATTGGACAGCTTATTTGCTGATATATTGACACAGAGTTATGACAGGAAAAAAACAGAATTGATTTTTGTTGACAGTGCCTCCAATGATAAAACCAAAGAATTATTTCTTTCTTTTGCGGAAAAATATAAAGGCAGTTACAGAAACATTGCTGTACTTGATAATCCCCGAAGAATACAGGCGGCAGGATGGAATACAGCAATTAAAGCAGGGGTTGGAGATATTATTATAAGACTGGATGCTCATGCAAGTATTCCACGTGATTTTATTGAAAAAAATGTTTTACTGATTGAAGAAGGGGAAAACGTGTGCGGCGGTGCCAGACCAAATAATATTGATGAACCTACTCCTTACAGGGAAATGCTGCTGGCTGCAGAAAGCTCTATGTTCGGCAGTTCTATTGCGGGTTACAGAAGAAAGAGCGCAGGAAAAAAATATGTCAGTTCGCTGTTTCACGGTGCTTACCGCAGAGAAGTATTTGCTAAAGTCGGCGGATTTGATGTTTCGCTTGGCAGAACGGAGGATAATGAAATGCATTACCGTATCCGTAAAAATGGCTTTCGCATCTGTCAGAGTGATGAGATTGTTTCTTATCAGAATATTCGTCCCACACTTGGAGGAATGCTTCGTCAAAAATTCGGCAATGGAAAATGGATCGGTCTGACCCTTGGCAAATGTCCGGAATGTTTGTCGGTATTTCATTTTGTGCCGTTTTGCTTTGTAATGGCAATTGTCATTTGTCTTTCTCTGGAAGCTGCAGCAATTGTAAGCGGTATACGGCTTCTTTCAGTGCCGTTTTATGCATTGTGCGCTGCCTATATACTTGCCGATATTGTCATGACAGCGGCTGCAATTGTCACTGTCGGGAAAAAAAGTATATATCTGGCACTGTTACCTTTGATTTTTCCGCTGCTGCATATAGTATACGGCTGTGGAACACTTATCGGACTGCTGCAGCTGCCGCTGTGGAAGAAAAGTCTGGACGGTTCTGCCGAAAGGGAAATTGAGGAGGTAAAAAGAGAATTGAACAAAAAAGAACTTTGAGAAAGGCTGAAACCTGCATTGTATAAAAAATCGGTTTTCAGGAACCATAATTAAATTACGGATCATTATGCTGCAAATCAGCGGCAGTCCGCTTTTGGAGGTTTTTATAGGATGGTAAATGTAGTTGTAAGAAGAAAAAGTAAAGCAGAGATCTTTTTCGGCAAACTGAAAGAATATATTGTGCAGATACCGAAAGAACATAAGGGCTTCATGAAGCAGACTTTAATGCTGGCTAAGGAAGATCTTATCAAAACATATAAGGGAGCAGTAATCGGACCTCTGTGGGCATTGATGAAGCCGCTTTTCCAGCTGTTTGTATATTGGTTTGCATTTTCCATATTAAGAGGCTCAACCGGAAAAAAAGAAATGGGACTGGATTATTTCCTTTTTCTGATGGCCGGTTTTGTTGCATGGTTCTTCATGAGCGAAATGATTTCCAGAGGCTCAAAATCCATTGCAGATAACAGACAGTTTGTTAATAAGGTTTCATTTCCTGTATCGGTTATTATGACATATACAAGTCTGTCAAAATTTTATGTTCATATTTTCCTTTTATCGCTTTGCTATTTGTATATATCTATCGTCGGAGGTATTACTCCCAGTATCTATAATTTACAGATTTTTATTATTACTCCGATGATGTTTTTATTTTTCCTCGCTCTTTTGTGGTCGATTGCGCCTATGTGTGCTTTCAGCAAAGATTTTTCCAACTTTATCAATACAATTATGTCGGGACTTTTCTGGCTTTCCGCAGTATGCTATGATTCCTATACACTTAAAAACGAAGTTATCAGAACTATTCTTCTGTTTAATCCTTTGACCTATTTTGTTAATGCATACAGAAAAGTTCTTGTATGCAACTGCTGGTTCTGGGAAGAACCGAGAACGTATCTCAATGACCCTTCAGCTGTTAAAATGCTGGAGGCTAACAATATTACGTTCCATCCCCTGTGGGAAAACGGTATTTTCTTCATAGAATTTGCAATAGTGATTGCCCTGGGAGTTTATAATTATAATCGTTTGAGAAAAGATCTTCCGGATGTTCTGTGAGGTTGGATTATGGCTGAAACATTTTTTCAGAAGCTTCAGCGGGTACGTCCCGGAGATATCGGACATATTTTTAAATTTATTTTGGCTCTGCCATGTTCTCTTGTATACAGGCATCAGAGAAAAAATATGTGGCTGATTTGTGATAATGAAAAAGAGGCAAGGGATAACGGCTATCATCTTTTTCGTTATATCTGTGAGAAGCATCCCGATACGGATGCAGTTTATGCTATCAGCCGTTCCTCTCCTGATTACGAGAGAGTAAAGAATCTTGGTGAGGTTGTTAGTTACGGCAGTCTGAAGCATTGGATATATTATCTCAGCGCAAAATATAATATCAGTTCTCAAAAGGGCGGAAAACCTAATGCGGCGGTTTGTTATGTGCTGGAGGTAAAAGGGATTATAAAAAATATAAGAGTTTTTTTGCAGCACGGCATTATCAAGGATGATATGCCGTGGCTGTATTATAATGAAACAAAAATGCGTCTGTTTGTGTGCAGTACAGAGCGTGAGTGGAAATATGTCAGCGAAAAGTACGGCTATCCTGAAGGCTGGGTACAAAAGCTTGGAATCTGCCGTCTGGATTATTTGCATGATATTAAGGTGAAACCGAAACAGATACTTCTGATGCCAACGTGGAGAAGCTGGATTGCTTCTCCGACATCTGCATCCGATGAAATAGAGGATGTTTCTGATTTTACTTCAACAGCATATTATAAGGGCTGGAGCAGTTTTCTTAATAACGAACGACTGCATCAGATTCTCCGTAAATACGATCTGCATCTTGTTTTTTATCCTCACAGGGATATGCAGTCGTTTCTGAAGTATTTTAATATTGATACCGAAAATATTACCGTTGCTAAGTGGCCCGAATATGATGTGCAGGAATTACTGAAAGAATCCTGTTATCTGATTACTGATTATTCAAGTATTGCAATGGATTTTGCATATATGAAAAAAAGACTGATGTATTATCAGTTCGACTATGACGATTTTCGCAAAGGACAATATCCTGAAGGATATTTCAGCTATGAAAAGGATGGCTTCGGACCTGTGTGCTATCGGGCGGAGGACGCATTGAATGAACTTGAAAATGCTGCAAAAGAAAATTTTGTGAATGATGCCGGGTATCTTGCAAAACATGATGCTTTTTTTGATTTGTATGATACCAGTAATTGTGAAAGAAATTATAATGCAATATCCGGATTATAGTTTTGTTAAGGAAATACTATGAACAAAGGATTTTCTGATTTTTACAATCAGCTGACAATAGGAATAACCAGGGAGGTGAAAGAATGTCCGGATACATATATGATGAGCTGGATGATTTTGAAGATATAGATGATGAGGAAGAATATGAAGAAGAATACGATGAAGAAGACGAGGAATTGATGAAGCAGGAAGACGATTTATACCATATGATCCATGATATTGATTTCGTGATTGCTTGGGTAGACGGTAATGATCCGGCATGGAAGGCTGAAAAGGATCGTTATAATATGCGTCCGTCCAAAGGTTCATCTGATGTGCGGTTTCGTGATTGGAAAAATCTTCGGTACTGGTTTCGTGGCGTAGAAACGTTTGCACCGTGGGTACGCAAAATACACTTCGTGACATGGGGACATCTTCCGGGATGGCTGAATACAGACCATCCAAAGTTGAATATTGTGAACCATAAAGATTATATACCTGAAAAATATCTTCCTACTTTTAATTCTCATACCATAGAACTGAATTTTCACAGGATCAGCGATCTTGCAAATAATTTTGTCTATTTTAATGACGATATGTTTCTGACGAATCATGTTTCTGAGGAGGATTTTTTTGCAGATGGTGCGCCTTGTGATGTATATGGTCTGAACTGCCTGTATTTTGCCGAGGATAGTATTGCGCATATCAATGGTTCCAATGTCGGGGAAATTAATAAACATTTTGCGTCCAGCAAGGCAGTGATCGGTCCGAACCGGAGTAAATGGTATAGTCCTAAGAACGGTCTGAAAAACAATTTTAAAACTCTTATGCTCAGCCGATGGGACTGGTTTCCCGGATTTCATTATGATCATCTTCCGTCAAACTACAATAAAACAACTTTTGAAGAGGTATGGGAAGTATGTGGAAAAACACTCGACAGAACTTGCCGCTGCCGTTTCAGAAGTGATCTTAACGTAAATCAATGGCTGATGAAATATTGGCAGCTTTGTAAGGGTATCAGTGTACCGAGGAAGGAAATAGGTCATTGCTATCATCTGAAGGATGAGGATATCCGTCCTATGTGTGATGATATTATTAAGCAGAGGTATAAAGTGATTTGTGTAAATGACACTGCTTTGACAACTGATTTTGAAGTTAAATGCAAGATGCTGAGAAAAAGCTTTTATTCGATATTGCCGGAAAAGTCATCTTTTGAGCTTTAGCATACGGTAAGTGAATTAGTCGGATGTAGTTATAGTGAACGACAAAAGTATTTGCTCATAATGTCATCCTGAGCGTAAGCGAAGGATCTTTGATAAGATTCTTCGTCACTTCGTTCC
>CACZPV010000044.1 GCA_902783065.1 uncultured Ruminococcus sp. | reverse complement strand
CTCCCCATTTCCCCCACCCTGAAAAAAGCGGCAATTGTGACTAAATCAGGAGGTAAACTATGAACAAGAAAGCACTGGACTATGAACCTATTGCAGAAATCGCACAAATATTGATATATGATGTTCGATCCGTTACCGGGAAAGAACTCAGCATCTGTTATACCTGAATCCGTGATGTTGATTTGATGAATTATAATGAGAAAAACTACTTATAGGTTAATCTTTTCTAGGCTGCACCTTACGGGTGAGCACCAAAATTAGTAAAATGTATAAAATAACGCATAATTACTGTATATTTAACATGAGTTACAATTGAGTTTCACGGATTCAGGTTATACATAACTGCCGCTCCTTTCCGCTGTCTGTGTTTGGTGTTCCTTTTTTATAATACGGTTTCAAAATTTAATAATTTTCCGGGTGAAACCTATATTATCTTATGGGTACAACATCACGCTGCTTCGGTTAATAATATTTTTCATAATTTCTTGATTTTTTGGTTTTAATTAAACTTTAAATATGTTATACTTGTATTTGGAGAATATCAGGAGTTCAGCTATTATCAGCTTTTTTGCCGCCTTAATAAGAGCGTCAGAAAGAAAAGCTCCTTCTGAATAATGCTGTTACAAGTGGGAAGTCCGGGTTAAAGAACCACTGAATAGTAACTATAAAGGAAAAGGTGAAAAAATGGCTTTTGACAGAAATAAAATCCGAAATTTCAGTATTATTGCACATATAGATCATGGTAAATCAACCCTTGCTGACAGAATCCTTGAACAAACACAAAGCGTTGCTATTCGTGATATGGAAAATCAGCTTCTGGATAATATGGACCTTGAAAGAGAAAGAGGTATCACAATTAAAGCTCATGCAGTCACTTTATTATATAAGGCTGATGACGGAGAAGAATATATATTCAATCTGATTGATACCCCCGGTCATGTGGACTTTAATTACGAGGTATCCCGCTCGCTTGCCGCCTGCGAAGGCGCAGTATTAGTGGTGGATAGCTCACAGGGAATTGAAGCACAGACACTTGCCAATACTTATCTTGCATTGGATGCAGGATTGGAAATAGTTCCTGTAATCAATAAGATAGATCTTCCAAGTGCTGACCCCGACAGAGTAAAAAAGGAAATAGAAGATGTAATCGGTTTGCCGGCAGAAGATGCTCCTTGTATTTCTGCGAAAGCAGGTATCAATATCCATGATGTAATGGAACAGATTGTGGAACTTATTCCTCCGCCTGAGGGCGACAGTGACAAGCCTCTCCAGGCATTGATTTTTGATTCTTACTACGACAGCTATAAGGGTGTCATTATATATGTCCGCCTGAAAGAAGGACAGCTTCATGCAGGTGATACGATCCGTCTGATGGCAACCGGATCGGAATTTACTGTGGTTGAACTGGGCTTTATGAGAGCAACCACTCTGGAACCGACAGATGTGCTGTATGCAGGTGAAGTAGGCTATATTGCCGCATCAATCAAAACTGTGAGCGATGCCCGTGTTGGTGATACGGTCACGCTCGCTGAAAGGCCTGCCAAAGAACCGCTTCCCGGCTACCGTCAGGTACAGCCAATGGTTTTCTGCGGTATTTATCCGGCAGATGGTGCAAAATATCCTGATCTGAGGGATGCATTGGAAAAACTGGAACTTAATGATGCTTCTCTGTCATTTGAACCGGAAACATCAATTGCACTGGGATTCGGATTCCGATGCGGTTTTCTGGGACTGCTTCACATGGAAATAATACAGGAACGTCTGGAAAGAGAATACAATCTTGATCTGATCACTACAGCACCAAGTGTAATCTATCGTATTACTAAAACAGACGGGACAGTAGAAATGATTGACAATCCTACTAACTACCCCGATCCCGGACTTATAAATATGGCGGAAGAACCAATGACACAGGCACATATTTATTCGCCCAGTGAATATGTGGGCAATATTATGGAACTTTGTCAGGACAGACGGGGAATCTTCAAGGATATGACCTATATTGATGCCGACCGTGTTGATATTCATTATGAACTACCGCTGGCTGAAATTATTTACGATTTTTTCGATACGCTGAAATCCCGTACAAGAGGCTATGCATCTTTCGATTACGAGCTTTCGGGTTATTCACAGTCAAAACTTGTTAAACTGGATATTATGCTTAATGGTGAGGTTGTTGATGCACTTTCGTTTATCATCCATGCCGATAAAGCATATCCGAGAGCCAGAAAAATGGCGGAAAAACTTAAGGAAAAGATCCCGCGTCAGTTATTCGAGGTGCCAATACAGGCTTGTATCGGCGGCAAAATTATTGCCCGTGAAACTGTTAAGGCAATGCGTAAGGATGTACTGGCTAAATGTTACGGCGGCGATATTACGAGAAAGAAAAAACTTCTTGAAAAACAGAAAGAAGGCAAAAAGCGTATGCGACAGCTTGGTTCTGTAGAAGTACCTCAGGAAGCATTTATGGCTGTTCTTAAGCTTGACAGTGACACATAAGAAAGGTTTCTGCTAAATATAGCATATGCAAGGGAAAGCCTGAAATTTTTATAAAAACCGACAGCTGTACTTTTCTGTAATACATGAGCTGTCATGGTTGATACAATAAATCCGGAAAGCCGGAATGAACAGATTATTTTAATGAAGGACAAGACAATGAAAAAAACAGTTTTACTATATAACTTTGATGAAGAAGAACTTCCAAAAGTAAAAAGAGCACTTCTGCCGCTGAAATTTTTTATAAGAACAGTTAAGGAAGAAGAATATGATTTGTCTGTAGGTTTTCTGGCAGGACTGTCTGATGATGGGACATCAAAGAAAAAAGCAGAAAGCGATTTTGGAAAACTTGTGGTGATGGGCGGCTTTCTTAATTCCGATCTTGATAAACTCCTTGCGGCAATGAGGAAAGCAGGGTTTTCAAGGGATGTGCTGAAAGCTGTAATTACTCCCACCAATGCCGTATGGAGCGGACCGCAGCTATATGCGGAAATCTGTAAGGAACACAAGCTGATGAACCAATAAGTTTACAACAGTTTACCTGAATCGACAAGGTTCAGGTCAGACTTTTATCAGGTAATACAAATGTACTATACATACATATTAAGATGCCGGGACGGGAGTTTATATACAGGAATTGCCGCTGATGTAAAAAAACGTATGGCACAGCATTTAGGAAAAACAGCACAGTGTGCTAAATATACCCGTTCACGAACTCCCAAGCAGTTGGAGGCTGTATGGGAGAGCGAAAACCGTTCAATGGCTTCAAAGCTTGAATACAGGATCAAGCAGTTGGATAAAGCAAAAAAACAAATACTGATTGACAGAAATCAAATGGATTTACTTCAGAAAACAGATGGCAGTATGTACAGAAGATTGCCGGAAACTGAGATCGGAGAATTGCGTTGAAAGATATATACGGAATACTTAAACAATATTATGGTTACAGCAGTTTCAGAAAAGGACAGGAAAAAATCATTTCATCCTTGCTGGACGGACGGGATGTGTTTGCTATAATGCCCACAGGTTCAGGAAAATCCCTTTGCTACCAGATTCCGGCACTTGCTTTTGACGGAATTACACTGGTTGTATCTCCTTTGATTTCATTGATGCAGGATCAGGTACGAAGTCTTATCGCTATGGGTGTAAGAGCCGCTTACCTTAACAGTTCGCTGACTCCACGGCAAATTCAGCTTGCTACAGAAAATGCCGCAAAAGGTGTTTATAAAATTATCTACGTTGCTCCCGAACGGCTGAATACACCAAATTTTTTGAATTTTGCTGTTAATTCATCCATATCACTCGTGGCAGTGGATGAAGCTCACTGCATCTCTCAGTGGGGGCAGGATTTTCGTCCGGCTTATCTAAGAATAAACGAATTTATTTCAAAATTAAAAAAACGCCCACCTGTGGCTGCTTTTACAGCAACGGCTACAGATCGTGTAAAAAAAGATATTAATAAAAAACTTGGTCTGGTGCATCCGCTTAGATATACAGGCGGTTTCGACAGACCAAATCTGTATTTTTCAATAGAAGAACCTTTAAACAAACTTGAGTATACGCGAAAGTATATTGCGGCTCATAAAGATGACAGCGGTATTATTTACTGCTCTACACGGAAAGAAACAGAACGGACTGCTGATGTACTTTCATCCTGCGGGGTTTCCGTACGTGCTTATCATGCAGGTATGAAAGACGCAGACAGAAAAACGGTTCAGGAGGATTTCATTTACGGTAAAATCAAAGTGATTTCAGCGACAAATGCATTCGGTATGGGAATTGATAAGCCTGATGTGCGCTATGTAATACATATGAATATGCCTGCCAGAATGGAAGATTATTACCAACAGGCAGGACGTGCAGGACGGGACGGTGAACAAGCTGACTGTATTCTTTTGTACTCCCCCTCTGATATCATTCTTAATCGCTATATGATAGAGCAGATTCCCGAAAACGACCCCCTTACACCTGAACAGCGGAAAAGATACATTGATGTGGAATCTGCTTGTCTTGAACATATGATTTTTTATTCTACATCAAAGTATACATGTCTGCGAAAAAGGATACTCAATTATTTTGGAGAGAAAACATCTGCTTACTGCGGCAATTGCAGCATATGCCGTAAAAAATCCGGGCTGACTGCTGCAAATAAAACACAAACCATGAATTATGATGAGATATTGTATAACAGACTTAAAATACAATGTAAAAAAATCGCCCTGTTAGCAGGTGTTCCTTTCTATACAATCGCAAATGAAACCATGCTGAAAGAAATGGCTGCTAAAAAACCCCGGTCTGTTGAAGAACTTCGGCAGGTCAGCGGCTTTGGTGAAGAAAAAATACGCCGTCATGGAAAAGCCTTTATTGAAATAATAAAAACGTCACAGTAATACTAATCGTATATTATTACTTTGTGTATAATACTGTTTGTAATATATACTTAAAGTAATATACATTTAGTATTAATATACTGCAAGTATTGTACTCACAGTATTATTATACTTATGGTATTATGTTGTCGGCGATTTTAGACTAATTCTGATCCCTGATAGAAAGCAGGTTTGAATTTGCGGTCTATTTTTATTAGTTCTTTTTGGGAAGGGTTCTCCCAGTGGGAACTATCGGGTGGTTTTCTCCATGAAACTAAGCTCAAAAGTAAATGGTGATAATATGAACATAAAAATCAGGCATCAACTTGAAAACATGGAAGAACGTAAATACAGCGACTTTCAGTCAGCGTTACATCCGGGAGTCAATAACATTCTTGGGATTCGTTTACCCAAATTACGGGAATATGCCAGACAACTCGTTAAAGAACATGGTATTGATCTTCTGGACGAAACAGAGGATTACTATTTTGAAGAAACAATGCTAAGAGGAATGATTATCGGGTATCTTAAAATTGATCCGGAAGAACGGATTTCACTTATAAGAAACTTTATTCCGCATATCAACAGTTGGGGAATTTGTGACAGTTTTGTGGGTACTTTAAAATTTACTCAAAAAAACCAACAGCTTGT
>CACZPV010000043.1 GCA_902783065.1 uncultured Ruminococcus sp. | reverse complement strand
GGATCCAGGATGGAGACCGGAGGCAGAACGCCGAAAGCGTCGGCGGAAAGGAATATTACGTTCTCTGCGGCCGGGCCGGCGGAGGTGGGTCTTACCTTCTTGACGATCTTTTCAATATGCTCGATAGGATAAGATACACGGGTATTTTCTGTTACGCTCTTATCATCAAAGTCAATTTTACCGTCTTCATCAACCGTTACATTTTCAAGCAGAGCATCTCTCTTGATAGCGTTGTATATATCAGGCTCGCTTTCCTTATCAAGACCGATAACCTTTGCATAGCATCCGCCTTCAAGATTGAATACGCCGTTATCATCCCATCCGTGCTCATCATCACCAATAAGAAGACGCTTAGGATCTGTAGAAAGAGTCGTCTTACCTGTTCCGGAAAGACCAAAGAAAATTGCCGTATGTTCACCGTTCATATCAGTATTGGCAGAACAGTGCATGGAAGCCATGCCCTGAAGTGGGAGGAAATAGTTCTGCATAGAGAACATGCCCTTCTTCATTTCACCGCCGTACCATGTATTCAGAATTACCTGCTCACGGCTTGAAACATTGAACAGAACAGCTGTTTCGGAGTTAAGACCAAGTTCCTTATAATTCTCAACCTTAGCCTTGGAAGCTGTATAAACGATAAAATCAGGCTCAAAGTTTTCCTGTTCTTCTGCCGTAGGCTTAATAAACATATTGGTTACAAAATGTGCCTGCCATGCAACTTCCATGATAAAACGTACTGCCATACGTGTATCCTTGTTAGCGCCGCAGAACGCATCTACGACATAAAGCTTTTTACCGGAAAGCTCATCAAGAGCAAGTTTTTTGCAGGCATCCCATGCTTCCTGAGATGCAGGGTGGTTATCATTCGGATATTCGGGTGTTGTCCACCAAACGGTGTCTTTGGACTTTTCATCCATTACGATGAATTTATCCTTAGGCGAACGTCCTGTGTAAATGCCGGTCATTACATTAACCGCACCAAGTTCAGTAACCTGACCCTTCTCATAGCCCTCGAGTGACGGATCGGTTTCATCTTTAAAAAGCACATCATATGACGGATTATAAACAATTTCTTTTACGTCTGTGATGCCGTATTTGCTGATATCGATCTGTGACATAAAAAACAACTCCTTTTTTCTATAAAAGTAGATATATTTATACAAATACACATATATCTTACAACATTTTTCATATATTTGTCAAGACTAATATATAAATCAATCAAAATCAATCAAAACGCATTTCCCTGGTGGAAACCCTATGTTTGAAAACAAATGGTAAAACAGAAACAATATTAAACAACAAAATATTGAATCAACAATAGCAGACGACTGATGAATTTGTTTTAGTCTAAATGGCTGCGGGTATTAGTAAGGGTCCAGCGGTACGCTAAAAGCAGCGGCGATTGTCAGGGTGTTAAGGAAAAGGGATTGTCAAAGGGGAAAACTTTAAGAGGGCAGCGCCCTATTGTGGTTTTCCTCTTTGAAACGTGCCCGTAAGGGCACACCATCCGAGAAAGCAGACGACTGTAATATTTTTGAAACTGTTTTCAGCTGCCAGTTATAAACTTACCCTTACATAATATCTTTCCATATTATAATTTATCAAGTCAGCTTCACGGATTCAGGCAACCATTATAAAATAAGTTTCCTGAGTTTTTCTTTATCTGTAATCCTTATTCCCTTTCTGGATAATTCCACAATTCCCTCAGATGCAAAATATCTCAGCATCCTTGTAACTGCTTCTCTTGCAGAACTGATATATCTTGCAATCTGTTCATGAGTGAGTTTTAAAGTCAGACTGCCGCTTTTACTCATTTCATCCCACAGAAAAATAGCAATTCTTTTATCAAGACTCAGAAACATGATCTGCTGCATAACCCATACCACGTCTGAAAAATTTTTTACAGCATTATCAAGTGCATAGTTTTGTACATAAAGATTTTCCTCGGCAACCTGCGCCATTACATCGCCGCGTATAATATAAACTTTACTGTCCTCCTCTGCATCAATGATGACATCAAAGGTAATGGATTTCAGTACACACGACGCTGACAGCATGCATACCTCACCTTTTTTGAAACGGTAAAGGGTAATTTCCCTTCCGTTCTCGGACAAAAGATAGGCACGAAGACTGCCGCTGATAACCATAATAGCTCCTGTACAAGAATCCTCCAATCCGTGAATATTTGTACCTTTTTTAAAGCAATATTCAGTGGTATTTCCGCACAGTATCTCCCTTTGCTGATCGGTCAGTTTATCCCAGAACGGGAAATACTCTCTATAGACCAACCGGCACTGCGGCAGCTCCATTGACATTAAATCACTCCTCTATTGCATTTTGCCGCTCCGTAAAATCCGGAGCGGCAAAACAATTTATTTTATATTTTCTGCAACAATATCTTTTACTTTTGTCAATGCTTCATCAATCATATTGAGATCACCGACTCCTGCCATGGCTCTTTCCGGCTTTCCGCCGCCTTTACCGCCAACAAGTTCTGCAACTGCCTTGATGATCTTTCCGGAGTGGGCACCTTTTGCAAGTGCCTCTTTACCGCAGGTAACACAGATATTGGCTTTCCCGCCATCTACGGCGAACATTACAGCAACACAATCCGGTGCCTTATCAAGAACAGTATCTGCCATTGCTTTCAGCGCAGCCGCATTTGTTCCCACAAATTTTCCGCTGGCAATGCGTATGCCATTGACAGTTTCCGCTGTATTCAGCATCGCATCAACTCCCTGCGAAGAAATCTTAGCTGTAAGAGAATCAATTTCTCTGTCCTTGGCTTTCATTTCCTCCATCAGCTTTTCTCCGGCTGTCAGGAAGTTTGCCATTGAATTAATCTTGAACAGCTTCATGGATTTTGTCAGAATATCACTGATCTCATCCAGATACGTAAGTACACCTGCACCTGTTACTGCTTCAATTCTTCTTACACCGGCCGCAACAGAATTTTCACTAAGAATACGGAATAAACCGATCTTTGATGTGTTTTCAATATGTGTACCGCCGCAAAATTCTCTGGAAAATTCATCAACCATAACTACTCTTACAACATCACCGTATTTTTCTCCGAACAGTGCCATAGCACCAAGTTTCTTTGCCTCATCGATCGGCATTTCTTTCGTAACAACGTCAATACCCTTGAAGATTTCAGAGTTAACAAGTTCCTCAACTTTTTTAAGTTCTTCCGGTGTCACTGCGGAGAAATGTGTAAAGTCAAAACGCAGCTTATCCGCTGTTACAAGCTGACCTGCCTGCTCAACATGATTTCCCAGTACCTGACGAAGTGCTGCCTGCATAAGATGTGCAGCTGTATGGTTACGCATAATCGCATATCTTGTTTCAGCATCAACCTCTGCTTTTGCACTGTCACCTGTTTCAATCGTTCCCTCCACGATCTCACAGCGGTGCATATAATACCCGTTATTATCTTTTACGGTATCGATTACCCTGAGTACGGCATTTGCAGTGGTTATCTTACCGATATCACCAACCTGTCCGCCGCTTTCAGCATAGAAAGGAGTGGTATTAAGAACAACAACAACATGGTCACCTGTGCCTCCGAACTGTACTTTTTCACCATCCTTAACGATTGCAAGAATTTCAGCATCAGAATTTAACTGTGTATAACCGACAAATGAAGTCTTTTCAATTCCGCTGAAATCAACAGCATCGCTGAGCCATGCTTCGGTATCTGATTTTTTTCTGGCCGCCTTGGCTCTTGCTTTCTGCTCAGAAAGCAATTTCTGATAACCATTTAAATCCACGATCATTCCTTTTTCTTCTGCTATTTCCTTAATCAGATCAATCGGAAAACCGAAGGTATCATTCAGTCTGAATGCATCATCGCCGGAAATACGGTTAACTTCGGATTTTTCAATAATTTCATCCAATAATGCAAAGCCCTGATTCAGAGTTCTGCCAAATGATTCTTCTTCATTGCGGATTACCTTGGTAATAATTTCACGTTTTTCAGAGAGTTCCGGATAAGCAGGATTTTCCGCTATAACAGTTTCCACTACCTTGTAAAGGAAAGAATCACTTACACCAAGAAGTCTTCCGTGACGTGCTGCCCTTCTGAGCAGTCTTCTGAGCACATAGCCTCTTCCCTCATTTGACGGCATTACTCCATCGCCGATCATGAAGGTAACACTTCTGATATGATCAGTAATAACACGAAGGGATATATCGGTCTTTTCGCTGTCACCGTAATTAACGCTGACGAGGCTGCTGATTTTCTTCATAATATTCTGTACAGTGTCAACAAGGAACAGATTATCTACTCCCTGCATGATGCAGGCAAGACGCTCCAGACCCATACCAGTATCAATATTAGGATGATCAAGGGGCGTATAGTTACCTTTACCGTCGTTATCGAACTGGGTAAATACATTATTCCAGAATTCTACATACCTGTCACAGTCACAGCCCACACCGCAGTCAGGTTTGCCGCAGCCGTATTTTTCTCCTCTGTCAAAATACAATTCTGAACAGGGACCGCACGGACCTTCACCATGTTCCCAGAAGTTATCCTCCTTACCAAGTCTTACAATGCGGTCAGGTGATACACCAACTTCCTTTGTCCAGATTTCAAAGGCTTCGTCATCATTTTCATAG
>CACZPV010000042.1 GCA_902783065.1 uncultured Ruminococcus sp. | reverse complement strand
CAGCCCGTCCGGAAGAAATATATTTCACCTCAGGCGGAACAGAGGGAAATAATACTGCTGTATTCGGCGCCGTCAAAGCACTGAAAAGACGAGGCAGCCGTATTGTTACTACTGCTATTGAACATTCCTCTGTTCTGGAAACAATGCAGAAGCTGGAAAAAGAAGGCTTTGAGGTAATCTACCTTTCTCCTGATGAAAACGGATGCATCCGTCCGGAACATATCAGAAAAGCTGTCAGCAAAGATACCATTCTTGTCAGCATAATGGCTGTCAATAACGAGCTTGGATCCATACAGCCGATTGAATGTGTATACCGTGCCATTGCAGCAGCAGGCTCTCCTGCTCTGTTTCACGTAGACGCTGTACAGGCATACATGAAAATGCCTGTTGCTCCCAAAAAACTCGGAATCGACCTGCTGACAGTCAGCGGACATAAGATTCATGCACCAAAAGGCGTAGGTGTTCTGTACATTCGTAAAGGCGCAAGAATCCTGCCGCTGCATTACGGCGGTATGCAGGAAAAAAAGCTTCGGCCCGGAACTGAAGCCGCTCCGCTGATCGCCGCTATGGGAAAAGCTGTTGAAATATATAATAAGGACGAATTTAAAAAAATCCGTCAGCTTAATTCTTATTTTCGTCAGAAATTGTCAGAACTTGACGGAATTGTTTTTAACTCCGATGAAAACTGTCTGCCGTATATTCTGAACTTCTCTCTGCCCGGTTTTCGCTCGGAAACGCTGCTTCATTTTCTTGCTGAAAAAAATATTTTTGTATCCAGTGGTTCTGCCTGCTCCAAAGGCAGGGCAAGTCATGTGCTTGAAGCTATGAAATATGGTGATAAAAGAGCCGATTCTGCTTTGAGAATAAGCTTTTCTGACGAAAACAGCGAGGAAGATGCAGATATTATTGTTAACAATCTTAAAATCGGCATTTCTACTCTTGCAAGACGGTGATAAGTGTGATAAAATCAGTAGTGGATATTTTGACATTTTTTGATTGATTACGTAAAGGGTGAAATAATGAAAGAAGTAATTCTTATCAAGCTTGGGGAAATCGTTTTGAAGGGCCTTAACCGTAAAAATTTTGAAGACCGCCTGGTAAAAAGTATTAAACACCGGCTTCATAAAACAGGATCCTTCAAGGTGAAAAATTCCCAGTCTATTATTACCGTAACTCCTGTATTTGAGGATATCGATATGGACGAAGCTGCAGAATGTATTTCAAAAATCTTCGGTATCGCTGCCTTTTCCCGCGCCTGCGCCGCAGAAAAGGATATCGAGGCTATTAAACAGACTGCGCGTGATTACCTTCAGGAAACATTTTTATCCACATCAAGCTTTAAGGTAGAAGCAAAACGTTCGGATAAAAAATTCCCTCTTACCTCTCCTCAGATTGCCGCAGAAGTGGGAGGATATCTGTCGGATTGTTTTCCTGATGCAGCCGTTGATGTACATAATCCGGAAACCGTAGTAACGGTGGAAATCCGTGATGATGCTGCTTATATCCATGCAGGTGTTATCAGAGGCGCCGGAGGAATCCCTGTGGGAACGGGCGGAAAAGCTGCTGTCCTTATTTCGGGAGGTATAGACAGTCCCGTGGCTGCCTATATGATGGCAAAAAGAGGTATTGAACTGACGGCAGTTCACTTTGCCAGTCCCCCCTACACCAGCGAAAGAGCAGAAGAAAAGGTTCGTGAGCTTCTGGAAAAAGTTTCAGCTTACAGCGGTAAAATGACTATGTATACAGTTCCGTTTACCAGACTGCAGGAAGAAATCAGAGATAAATGTCATGAAGAATATTTTACCATTATAATGAGAAGGTTTATGATGACTATAGCCGAAAAAATTGCACGGCAGAATGATTGCCAGGCATTGATTACCGGCGAAAGTCTTGGTCAGGTGGCAAGCCAGACTATCGGAGCAATCGCTTGTACAGATGCTGTCTGCCATATGCCGGTGTTCCGTCCGCTGATCGGTATGGATAAAGAGGAAATAATCGGGATATCAAGAAAAATTGATACATTTGATATTTCTATACAGCCATACGAGGACTGCTGTACGGTATTTACCCCTAAACATCCAAGAACCAGACCTGTGTTGAAAAATGTCATTGTCGAACAAAATAAGATTGACTTTGAGCCGCTGATCGAAGAAGCGGTAGAAAATGTTAAAATTACAGAGATATAAAAAGTTGATTACGGCAAGTTATTAATTTGAACCATACGGTCACAAATAAAATGGGAGTGATATACATGAATTCCGAATTGTATTTTCCAAGAAACGGAAAATCCTTTTCAAAAACATCGGAAATGGATTTCGAGGATACAGTGAAACTTCTCGGCGATATTGATATAAATATTATCTATAAAACCGAAATCAGTCTGACAAAAGAAAGCTTTACAGATGCTCTGGAAGAAAGCTCCGGCGGCAGCGAAAAAATCCATCTGATAGTTGTTGCGGATGCTTTTTCAGATCCTGATCCGGACAAAGTACATAGGCTTCTGAGCGACCTCGGAGTAGAAGGAAAAATCAAGAAAATTATGGCACCGGTTGCAGATCTGGATGCAATTCTTGAAAATTCAAGAAAAAATGATAAAATAACCCCTCTGATGCCTACGCTCAAAATTGATGACGGTGAAAGCAGTAATACTGATGATAACGAACAAACCGTCAACCTCATGCAGCCAAAGCCTTCGGATAGTCAGAATACTGAACCTGAAACAAAAAAGATCACAGCCTATTCTACGGTGTATAATGATATTCTGGTTGTTTTCCTGCCGGAAGAAAAATCTGTAGATGAAAACTTTAATACAATTCTGTATAGTGTTACCAAAAATATTCTTAAGCCTAAATCAAAACCTAAATTCTGGCAGCGCTTTATCCCCTGTTCAGGTGATTCGCCATTTGATGTAATCAGGAAAGTTGTCCTGATGCTGGCAATCTGTACATTCATTGTTTCCTCTTGTATGCTTGTCAATCTTCTTGTGGTAAAACCTGCTATTAACGATAATCAGAATAATCAGATTCGTGAAATGCTTGTGGTGGGCGAAGACGAATATGACGACAATGGACAAAAAATCACCAAAAAACCTACTGACGGTTCTGAAGGTACTCTGGTGGATTTCAGTAAACTGGTAAAGGAAAATGATGATACAGTTGGCTGGATTAAAGTACCAAATACCAAAATCGATTACGTTGTTTGTCAGGCTCCGAAAGACTATGACCATGAGTATTATCTGTACAGAGATTTCTACGAAAACTATGATACATATGGAACTGTATTCATGGATTACAGAAGCTCCCTCGATTCTAAAAATATGATTCTCCACGGTCATAATATGAGAGACGGCAGAATGTTCGGTACTCTTAAGTATTATGAAGATTTCGATTTCTACAAGAAAAATCCAACCTTCACATTTAATACTATTTACGAAAAGAGCGAATGGAAAATTATATCCATTATGAAAACCAATACTCTGGAAAGTCAGGGAGAGTTTTTCAATTACCTCAGAGGTGATTTTGAAAGCAGCTATGATTTCCTGAACTTTATTTATCAGATCCGTGAACGCTCTATTATTGATACACCGGTAACAGCAAATGAAAATGATACTCTCGTTACCCTTTCTACCTGTACATATGACTTTTCTGAATTTCGTTTTGTAGTAATTGCAAGAAAAGTCCGTGACGGTGAGGATACAAATGTTGATGTGTCAAAAGCCAAAGAAAACCCCGATACATTGTATCCGGATGTATGGTATCGTACATACGGCGGTTCAAAGCCTGATGTAACAACTTTCCAGGAAGCATATAACAACAAAGCAATCAGCTGGTATGACGGTAAGAAGAAAGATTGGTCTGAAAAAGATGATGAAAAACTGTTAGAGGAACTGAAAGAAGGCAAGGAAAAAGCAATTCAAGAAATGAAGAATTTCATTGCCAAGAATCAGTATGCTGAAAACGAGCAAAAGCAGATCGATAAACTTCTTGAAGATTATACGAAACTGATCGAAAGTGCAAAGAGCCGTTCGGAAATTAATGATATTTTTAATAAAGGAATTGAAGATATCAGAAAAGTAAAGACCCTTGAAGCACTTAATTCCGAAATTGAGGAAAGCAACAAAGCCGCAACGGAACAAGAACTTGCTGAAAAGAAAGCAACCGCAAAGACGGATCTTCACAATTCCGTTTCCGGTAATACTTACCGTACAACTCAATCTCTGCAGGTTAACGATCTGTTCGATGAGTATAATGAAAAGATCGACAATGCAGAAAATGTTGAAGAAGTTGAAAAGCTGAAAAAAGAGGGTATTGAAAAACTTAAAAAGATAAAAACCAATGATCAGCTGGCTAAAGAAGAATCTGAAGATAAAGCTAAGAAACAGGCTTCTGAGGAATCTTCCAGAGCTGCCGAAGCAAGCCGCAGAGCTGAAGAAGCATCCAAAGCTGCCGAAGCGAGCCGCAGAGCCGAAGAAGCATCCAAGGCTGCCGAGGCGAGCCGCAGAGCTGAAGCTAACAGAGAACTTCTTGAACAAAAAAACAATGCAACAAGTTCTATCGCCAACTATGTCGATCTTAATAATTATAAGACCGAACAGCAGAACGAAATCAGTTCTATTATTAATGAATACAGAACGCTGATCAATAACGCATCTACAGCTTCTGCTATAAACAGTTATGTTTCTGCTGCCAAGAATAAGATAGGCGCTGTAAAAACTGCTGCGCAGATCGATGCAGAAATATCGCACGTTCAGGAATCTTCATATCAGGAATCTCCTGAACCTCCTGTTGAAGAATCCTCAGAACCCCAGGTATCTGAAGAAACAAGTATAGAAGAATAATCAGAATCCGGGGAGTTAAGTCAGACTTAGCTCCCCGGATGTATTAACGGAGTATTTTATGAACTATGAAATCATATTTTACCGTTCAGGACAAACGGCAGAAATACAGCAGCTAACAGAAAAAATTCTTGAACCACTGCGTTTTTCTATTACATCAGCCTGTGCGGCATCCGATAAGGAAGAACTTGCAGGTTATCTCCGTACATCATTGAAAAAGTCACGGTTAATTTTTGCTGTCGGCGGTATTGACGATACAATGCAAAGTATTGAAAAGCTTCTTACCAGGATACTAAAGCCAAAAGGCAGTAAAAACTCTATTGACGCACAGGTAATAACCGACAAAAAAAGCAAAGCTTTCTACATTAAAAGTGCAGGTCAAATGATCATCATTCTTCCTGACAGGACGGAAGATATTGAGAATCTGAAGGAGCAAATTCTCCGGCTGGCCGCAAAAGAATTTTCACTGGAAACTGACCGGACTTATTCTCCTGATATTGAAAAAATAGGAAATGAAATCAATGCTGCCCCTTCAATTATACAGCGTACAAGAATTTTTCCATACGGATCTACTGCAGAAAAAAGAAACCGCAGCAAACTCAGAACGCTTAAAACTATAGTGATTGTTCTGATTTCACTCGGTATCCTTGAATTGGCAGCAGCTGCTGCACTATTTTTTGTTTTTAAGTGATATCTTATAGAAAATAGAATTAATAGACGGAAAAGTCAGTGAATCTAAAAAAATTCACTGACTTTTTCAAATTTTTGCAAACCAAATGCATATTACTCTTGATCTGAAACCATTTTAAAGCATTGTAAAATTTTTTAGAGGAATTATAAAATTAACGCAGCTGCACAGTGTTAGTCACGCAATGTCATACGGATATATCTTTACGTCCTCCCTGTCCAGAACAAACTGAACCGAATCATAAGCATTCAATCCGCTTCCTTTAATTTCAAAACATTCTATCCAATCGGGTGCAAAACTGACAACAATTCCGCCTTGTTCTGCCGCCCAGATAATCCCCTTGAATACAACATTATCGTCAAGATCGATATCGGTATAAACCGGTGTTTTAGCTCCATTAGGAAGTACTGTCATATCTTCCACAGTCAGATCAGGCAATAACAGCTCACAGCTGTATTTTTTTCCAATCTCAGGATCAATATCTCTTGACATCCAACATCCCATAAATAAACCAATTTCGGTTTTACCTCTCACAATCACAATACTATTCAGTTCTTTATCAATTTTCTCTACTAAAAGAGTCACATTAACCGCCTCCGGCAACAATATTGCAGCAACTAATCTAAACCTGATAAAAAACAAACAGCCTTTGCAGTCTGTTTTCCGCAAAACCAAGCTGACATCCTTGCAAAGCGCCAGTCTTGCGGCATCCCCTAAGTGCACTTCCTTCGAACGTTCCGAATCTTGCTATATGAAAGATATCCTCGCAAATTCAAATCTGCTTTCTATCGGGAATTATTATAAAATCGGAAACAGTATTCCGTATAAGTATATCATATAATATATTTAAAAAAAATGCAACT
>CACZPV010000041.1 GCA_902783065.1 uncultured Ruminococcus sp. | reverse complement strand
TTTAAAGGATATTGAATATAAGATCATTACAAAAGAAACAGCTACTCTTTTTAAAGGTGATACAAAAGTAGATACCGAGGGTGAAAAGGGTAAAAAAGAAGTATCAGTTGAAAAAACATATGTTAACGGTCAGCTTGCTTCTCAGAAGGAAACAGAGATTGAAGTAATTGAAGAACCGGTTGACAAGGTTGTACTTAAAGGTACTGCCGAAAAGGTTGATCATTTTGCAGTAGCCTCCAATGGTGAGCAGGTAAAGGCAAATGAGGAAGAGAAAACCTTTGTTGATGCTGAAGGCAAAGAACATAAATACGAGGAGATTATAACCGGTTCCGGTACAGCATACTGTGCTGATCCAGGCGCACTGACATCAACAGGCCGTAAGGCTGCTTATGGTGTTGTTGCAGTTAATCCTAACATTATTCCTTATGGTTCTAAGCTCTATATTGTAACCAATGACGGCGAGGTCGTTTACGGCGAAGCTGTTGCCGGTGATACAGGCGGAGCGCTTATGGATGGTTCGGCAATTGTTGATCTGTTCTATCCCACATATGAGGAATGTATCAATTTCGGAAGAAGAAATGTTACTATCTATGTTATGGAATACGGCACAGAGTTCAGATAAATGAAACTTTACGGTACACTGCGGTGTACCGTTTTCTGTATATCACTTCGGCATTGGCTTTTCCGGACCGACAGCCAAAAATTATAAATAATAAATGCAGCGCCTGTTTTAATGATTATCAGCAATACAGGCAAATGCAGAACGGAGATTATATATGTCTGATTTTGAACAAGTAAAAAGAAATTTGATCGAAACAAATGGACAGAATTACGGTAAGGAAATCAAGGAGGAATACGGTGAAGAAGTATATGAAGCTACCAACGATATTCTTAATGGTCTTACCGAAGAAAAATGGATTCATTCGGAGAAGCTTCGTGTAAAAGTGGAGTCAATGCTTAAAGAACTTACTCCTACCGGAGATCCTGAAAGTGCAGAAGCAGAGGAAATGGCTTTGCTTCATGGAGAATGGGCAAGTATATTCTGGGCGGATGGAATGTACTCTCCTGATGCACATAGAGCACTGGTACAAATGTATACGGAAGACGAAAGGTTTTTTGCTTATTATGACGCTATTGTCAAAGGAGGCGCACAGTTTCTGCGTGACGCAGTAGAGAACATGGCAAGTCATCGGCAATAATTTAATATACGGAGCTTTCACCTTTGTTTTGATATCTTCATATAATATAGCAGGCAGAAAAAATGTCTGCCAGAGATAAAAAGAAGGTGTTAAATATGAAAGAGCCTTATGAAATGTATTGTGAAGCAGAATGTATGAAACCGGATGATAAAAACAAGAATGTTAAACACTTTGTTGAAGTAAGTATTCCGGTTGATTTCAAACCGGAAACGAAAGTAGGCAGAATTGAAGCGGAGCTGTGCGGCGAACCTGTTGTTATGTGTGATGAATGTAAGAAAAAGCCGGATGCTTGCAGATTGGTGATTGCTCAGAAGGTTTGCATCAAAATACCTGTAAAATACAGTTTCAGAGCAGAAGCCGGTGAAAGCATTACGGACTGCTGCGGCTGCATGGGCGAATAGTGCCAGATATGGATTGACTGCAATATCAAAAGCGGAAGCGTGCGGTGAGTAAACTTTATGCAGCTGGTGTCTGTCTGCTAATATTAAAAAAATAGAGTAAAGCGATTGTCTGAAAAGACCTGCTTATCAATTCTGTTTATGAATAATTATAAAAGCCGATGAATTTTTAGATTCACCGGCTTTTTTGTGCTGACCTGCGCATGATATTTCGGGGCTGTCGATCTGACCTTGTCCGTTTGCTCTGCAATGAAATCTGCCGAAATAACAATGTATGTACACAAAGACTGAAATTATACTGATGTTTCATAGATTATCAAATACTTATGAAATGTCTGATAAATGTATATTTTATTCTCATAATTTGAATTTGTAAAAAATTTGCTTGTAATTTCGTCAAAAATGCTTTATAAATTATGTAAAAAATGTTGATTTACTAAAAAAAATTTAGTATACTATTAATATAAATTGATCAATTCTGGACTTCTTTCGGGATTGATGCATTTTAGGTGTTTTGATTTTCCGCTTTGAAGAATTTCATTGCGTTTTTCGGAACATCTTATTTTATTCAATTTTATTGTATTTCATCTTAATTGAATTTTAATTTTAGCTGTTCTGTTGACGAAAATGTAAAAAAATTAATAAAATATATAAAAATTTCGTCATAACTATTGAAAATTCATTTAAAATTTAGTATAGTATTATATGGTAGCCTTTTAAAATCGTTTTTTCGATTGCATAAGGCTTAACGGAGGAATATTGCGGGCAGCTCCCGCACCCCGGCTCTGATATATTCAGAGTTTTTATTTGCAGCAATGATATTAGAAGGGATTTTGAAAAAATGTTTGTAGTATCTATTTTTGAAATTCCACAGAAGGCGGTGAGAATAAATGCAGTGTAAACATTGCGGCAGTGAGTGGAAAACCAATGCCCGTACTAACGTTATTATACGCTGTCCGTTCTGCGGTGCCGAACTTGAACAGGAAAAAGAAGATAAGCTTACTTTCCAGAACGCAAAAGAAGCACTGAGGTATATTATTAAATCCTATGGTGTGGATGTGATTTTTGACGGACTGCAGCTGAAAACAGCACTTGATGAATTTATACCTGATCTTAAGCAGGAACGCAAGGTGTTTATGGATGCATATGAATACGGTGTATGTAACGCACTGTATCTTGCACACGAGGAACCTGAGATTGATAAGTGTATTGCAATACTGCAATCGATTAAGGTATTGACACAGGAGGCCTGCATGGCCGAAAAGTGGGCATGCTATGTTGTTGAAACTTACGTTTATGCACTGAACTGGAACGTACCTATGTTCGGTATTACACCGAACATTCATATGTACCAGATACCTGAAAACATTAATGAATCAGGTGACAATGGTAAGAGTGATCCTATGCTGATTCAATCCGGCGGTGTCTGGGAGGATCAGGGTTCTTCTGAAGAAGGCGATATGTGGGATAAATCCAATGCCCAGAAAGGCAGAAAAGGCAATTTTGTTCTTCCGAGCAAAAAGCCGTCTCAGCTTCCTGAGCCGGCCCCGAAGCCGCAGGAGGAAAAACCAAAAGAGGAACCGAAGCCCGAGTCGCCTGTTGAGAAACCCGTGCAGCAGCCTGTCGAGGAATTCAGACCCGAATCACCCGTATTTGACTTTACGGATGAAGCAGAGGAATCTAAACCAGCAGAATCTGCACCTGTGGAAGAATTTAAACCCGAGTCACCTATATTTGACTTTACGGATGAGGCGGAAGAACCAAAACCCGCAGAGCCTGCACCTGTGGAAGAATTTAAACCCGAATCACCTGTATTTGACTTTACAGATGACGCAGATGAATCCAAACCTGCAGAGCCTGCACCTGCGGAAGAATTCAGACCGGAATCACCTGTATTCGACTTTACAGATGAGACAGAAGGAACTAAACCTGCAGAACCTGAAAAGGAACAGCCAAAGACAGAAGAAAATAAGTCTGAGGCTTCAAATAATATGCCGCAGCACTTTGATGGACAGCAGAACCCATGGGGACAGCAAATGCCGCAGCAGCCTGATGGACAGCAAAACCCATGGGGACAGCCCGGGCAGCAGAATCCTTGGGGACAGCCCGGACAGCAGAACCCATGGGGACAGCAAAACCCTTGGGGTCAGCCAAATCCGTGGGGACAGCAAATGCCGCAGCAGCCTGACGGGCAGCAAAATCCTTGGGGACAGCCCGGACAGCAGAATCCGTGGGGGCAGCC
>CACZPV010000040.1 GCA_902783065.1 uncultured Ruminococcus sp. | reverse complement strand
TTTGATATCATGTATTTTACAATTCTTCTCCGCTGTAATCCGTAATTTTCATAGCTTTTGCGTTGAAAAAACTACTTTTTGACTTTCGGGAGCGGGGTTTGTGCCGCCTGCGGCGGCACAAACCCTCGCCTTTTTACAATCGGCTATAAATTATTATACTTCCATAACTGTCAATTGTAAAGAAATAATATCCTAAACACAGCGTACCGGCGAGCCGATGCAGTTAAAACGCATTTTCCCGGAGAACCCCTTGTTTAAAAGCAAAGGATTACCCCCAAGACACACTTCCTAAAAAAACTAAGCTAAAAAATGAAAAGAACAAAACATTTAATCATAAATACTGCGTTTCACGGATTCAGTTTAAAATCATAACAAATAACCGTTATCATCACTGCAGTAATCATTATGTTTTCGGCTTTTTTTCTGTAAGTTTTCCAATATCGGAATCATATTTTCTGCCCATGAATATTCAAACATATAATTTCCGTTAAAAAGTGAGGCATAATATTCGGGATCCTCTAAAAACTGGTAGTAATCACATTCAATATTATCAGTATTGATCCGGCAGGCGCCTCTTATTTTTTCAAATACGTCATTCGCCCCCAACTCGTTCATAACACGAATCAAATACTGAACCGCCTTACGATAAAGCTGTTTGACATTTTCATCATAAAATCTGTTCGGCCAAAGCTTATCCGTAGCTTCCTCTATAGTAACAAATTTCCCTTTATGATCGACACATAGTGCCAGAAGTTCTCTTGCTTTTCGGTTTTTAAAAGCAACTGCCTTTCCGTTCACAAAAACCTCAAACCGTCCAAAAGTCGTTATGAATACATTTTTTGACTTGGGAATCTGTTCTCTCAGTTTATTAACAACATATGGGATATCATCTTTCATTCTCTTCATTAGAATAAATCCTTCACATTTATATGTATAAAGAAATAATACCTGACTTGTATGATCACCAATCAAAAAAACAGGTTTTTTAATCCCCGTATGAATTTTTTTACTGAGTGTACTAATATATTCCTCATTCCCCTTATAAACAGAAACAAAAAACGCATCATATCCCCTGATATCAAAACTGTGCTGCTCATGAAATTCTGTATAAAACTCTAAATCAACATTCTTATATTTTTGTATTTCTGATAATAACATCCGGCTGATTTTTTCATCAGTACCTATTACAGCAATTTTCATAAGAACACCTCTTTTGTGAAAAAAATATTATGATGATTATATCGTACTGCTCTCCCGTTGTCAAGAGAATTATTCAACTTTTTTGTGATTTATTTTTAATTATTTCTGTTAATCGTGATGTTTACTTGATAAATTAAATAGCCGATTGTAAAAAGGCGGACGCACACCTCGACAAAACCCGAAAAGCTTTGAAAGGCGGAGAAAACTGTAAAAGTGTAAATACCAAAATCCGCATAAACAGATGATTTTTAACTTTTACAATCAGCTATGATAAAAGAAACGGCGGCATGCGTGCTGCGCACACATGCCGCCTGAACAGATTAAAACCCGTATTTTTTCAAAAGACATTGGGATTCATGTAAAGGAGATAATTAAAAACTCATTTTGCAATTGTCACTTTCACCAGCTCACTTTGCTGCTGGACAGCACCGCCGTTCATTGTTCCGCTTATAACAGAACAATCACCTGCATCTCTGCCGCAGGAAATTCTTATGTACTCATCATTGACAAGCTTACGATTTGTGGGATCAAATCCATACCAATAGCCGCAGCACAGCGCTTCAGTCCATGCATGGGAACCGCCTTCTCCCAGAAGCACTCCTGCCGCATATCTTGCAGTTACACCTTCTGCCCGGAGCAGAGATAACATTATATGTGCAAAATCCTGACAAACGCCGCCGCCTTTCACCAGTGCCTGTTCTGCCGTATCTCCGACTTTTGTCAATTCCGGAGCATATTGCAGCATATCAGCCAGTATTTGTGTCAGGTATAGTGCTTTTTCATAGTCGCTGCCAAAACGTGACAATCTGACGGATTGCCTCAGATCCGCCAGTGATTTACCCATACGTGTCATATTCGTCTGCAAACGATAGAAATTATAATTCTGCGGGCAATCAGTATATTCCTCGTAAATATCGATTCCGGTAATTGCGCTGCCGCTCATTGTAAGATCAAAACGGGCATGCTGCATATTGATATGTCCGCTTATCATACGGTTTCCGAAGCTGTCGGTAATGATATCGTACCGGTGACAATTGGATATAAAAATATCGGTATTTTCTATTTTTTGCCGCACGTTATCACACGGTAAAAAACGGAATACAAAGCGGTGATCCGTTATCGGTCTGTTATAGAAAGCAGACAGCTGATATTTGAATTTCAGTCTTTTAATAACCAACACCTTCTTTTTCATTCAGCGGCAGGATTTTCTTTGTATGAATGAACCGGATAGTTTTATTTCAGAATAAAATCAATTTCTCCCAAAGCCACATTTGCAGCAGCAGCCTCAATCGTTACTTCGTCACCAATACAGTAACTCTGACCGCTTCTTGTATCCGTGGTAGTAGTTTTTCCGTCAAAGATAAATTCAGTACCATCCAATGCCGACAGATCCACAAAACCTTCAATGCCATTAGGAATCATTACAAAAATACCCTTATTCGTCACACCGGACACAACACCCGGATATATTTCTCCCAGATGTGCCCGCATATATTCAGCGGCATAGCATTTTTCAGCATCACGCTCAGCTCTGACTGCCCTTATCTCAAAATCAGATGAGAGTTTTGCCGATTCCGCAGCAAACTCCTCATAACGGCTTTTAATTTTGTCAACAGGTACACCACTGACAAGTTCACTAAGAATACGATGAACAGAAGTATCGGGATAACGTCTGATCGGAGAAGTAAAGTGGCAGTAATCCTCCAGTGATAATCCGAAATGACCCAGGGGACGCGGATCATACCTTGCCTTTGCCATGGTACGGAGTACCTGTGCAGAAATAAGACCTGAATATTTTGTTTCCTTTGCCTTTTCGATCAAAGAAGCAAGATCAGTCTGTCTGACGCCTTCCTTCAGTCTTCTCGTCTGAAATCCGCACGCTGCTGCCAATTCCGAAAGCGCATACAGTTTTTCCTCATCAGGAGCTTCATGCACACGATAAACGAACGGAATACCTACACTTTTCGCATACACAGCCGCAGCACCGTTTGCCATGATCATAAACTGCTCAATAAGTTCCTCGGCTTCTCCTCTTTCACGCTCCGAAACGCCCACACATACACCTTGTTCATCGAGAACAAAGCGAAGTTCGGTTGTTTCAATACCAAGTTCTCCTCTGCGTTTTGCCTTTGCTTTGAGTATATCCGCAAGTTCCCGCGCGGCAAATATACTATCGTACACGGCAGAATATTTTTCCTTAAGCATATCATCCGCACTGCCGTCCAGTATGGCATTTACCTCGCTGTAAACACCTCTTACTTTAGATACAATCACACTTTTTTCAAAACGATAATCAACCAGTTCTGCTTTTTCATTCAGCTTCATAATGCAGGAAAAAGTCAGTTTTTTCGTTCCGGCATTCAGTGAACAGCATCCGTTGGATATTTCTACAGGCAGCATCGGTATTACTCTATCAGCAAAGTAAACAGATGTGCCTCTTAAACGTGCTTCCTCGTCAAGCCTGCTGCCGTTGGTGACATAATGAGAAACATCCGCAATATGCACACCAAGTTCCCAGCCCTTTTCAAGTTTCTTTACAGAAACAGCATCGTCGAGATCCTTGGCATCCGCTCCGTCAATTGTGAAAATCGGTTCATCAGTCAGATCAAGTCTTTTTTCAAGCTCTGCCTGTGTAATTGGCTGAGCCGCTTTCATTGCTGCTTCATGCTTGACCGGAACCGGAAAGCGCACAGGAATACCATAATCATCAATTATAGCATCTGCGCAGACCTTAGCGCTGTCACCTCTTCCATATATTTTGATCACACGGGCATAAACACGTTTTTCCTTCTGATCGTAGTAAAGCGCTGCCTTGACTTTATCACCGTCCCGGCTTTTCAGTTCGCCTCCCTTGACAATCCTCAAATGGCAGGAATACAGGCTGTCAGGCATAATATAGGCTCTGCCTGCTTTAAGTTTTAAACGTTCCACTGTTCCGGTAACGATTCTTGTTCCTTTTTCAAGAATTTTATCAACTTCTCCGGAAAAGCCCTTAGCTCCTGCCGTAATATTTTTCAGCATAACGGTATCACCCGGCATAGCGCCTTTCAGATATTTCTCATGAATAAAAACATCTTCGATCGCCTCACTGTCGGGTTTAGCAAAGGAAAAACCTCTCCCCTGTCCGACTATAGTTGCCGGCAGATAGCCCATTGTTTCGGGCAAACCAACTTTTTTACGATTAATAATAATCTGTCCTCTTTTTTCAAGATATGAAACGGCATTATTAAATTCTTCTATTTCGAGTACACCGCTGAAAATCAGCAGATCACGCCGTTCAACCGGTTCACCCTGCTCTTTCAGTGCTTTAAGAATCATTTCATTAACTTCCTGATTCATTTTACTTTCCTCCCTTCATCTCGGAACTCAGTCCCGATTCCAAAAAAATTCTGACTTTGTTAACAAATAACCTGAAGTTGCAATCCTTAAAAATACACCGAACACAGGTATTACTCCGTCATAAAAAGAATACCCAGAGTTCCCGGACCGCAGTGAGAGGATATGGTGCAGCTTGCAGTAGTAATAAAAATCTCATCAAAAATATTTTTTGCCTTAAGATAATCAAAAACCACTTTTACATGATCGTCACCTATCCCTGCATGAGTAATAAAAATCTTATCTGTTCTGATATTTTCAAAAGCAGCCAGCTGTTCATCAACATACTGGAGCAAAACATTATCAAGTTTACCTCTGTATTTTTTTCCGACTGTCATTGATCCGTCTTTATTATCTACAAAAATAGACGGTTTAATTCTGAGAAGATTTGCACCGAGCATAGCAAGTGCAGAGCATCTTCCGCCTGCACGCAGATAATCCAGTTTATCAATCACAAAACTTGAATGAACCTTTTCTGTCATTTTTTTAAGATTTGCTGCAATTTTTTCCGCATCAAATCCCTGTTCAATCATTTTAGCTGCTTCTATCACAAGGTGTCCGGATCCGCTGGACAGATTACACGAATTTATCGGATATACATTTTTCAACTCTGCTGCTGCTGCGAGGGCATTCTGATAAGAAGAAGAAAGTGCCGAGCCGAGGTTTATATGAACAACACTGTTTCCTGCATCAACAAATGGCTTGAAGAAGTCAATATATTCACCCACATTGACGGCAGCTGTTTTCGGCAGAACTCCTGTTGCTTCAAAGTTTTTGTAAATATCAGACGGAGTGATATTGAGTCCGTCCTCATAATTTTTTTCACCCAATACAATATGCAGCGGAGTATATCCCGATATATGGTACCTATCGCTAAGTGCCTTTGTAAGATCACACGTACTGTCTGCTGTCAAGATCACTTTACCCATTTTGAAATCCCCTTTCTCATCAAATCATTATAAAAAATACTATTATCATTTTAACCAATAGATATATTGGGGCTGCCGCCCACGAAAGCTGTCGGCAGCATATGTCTTACTTTCTTAACCTTTTAAGCTGCCTGACATCACTGCCAAAAAAGTCTATTCGCCTTAACATTCCGACTACTCTTGATACCATACGGCTGCCATAAACATCTTCAAGTTCCTTGGTTGTAAGGTTGGTACTGATGATAACCGGTCTGGACGAGTTAAGACGTGTATTGATGATATTATAGATTGCAGCCTGTGTGAATTTGGTAACAAATTCCGTGCCCAGATCATCAATGATCAGCAGATCACATTCCTGCAGCAGCTGTTCATCCTCTACCCTTTCGAACGAACGTCCTCCGAACTGTTTTGTTTCCAGCCGTGATAAAATATTAGGTGCCGAAACATAAATCACTCCGTATCCCTTATTGATTGCTTCCTGAGCGATCGACAGGGACAAATGTGTTTTACCAAGTCCTGTTCCTCCCTGAAACAAAAGACTTTCGGCATATTCGCTGAAATTATCAGCATATTTACGACAGTAGCGCAGAACACCGTTCATATAGTCATAAACTGTTCTGCCGCCCATTGCAATAGAATCTTTTGAATAATATTCCACAGAA
>CACZPV010000039.1 GCA_902783065.1 uncultured Ruminococcus sp. | reverse complement strand
TGTTTGTTAAGATATACCTGATACTGGAATGGACAAGTCATAGGACGCAGTGCAAAACACTCTTTCGTTTCATCGTCTGCATCACCGAGAACAAACATACCGTCACGGTAATGATCCCAGTGACCTGATATTCTGTAAAGATCACGCTTGGCGAGTAAGGGTGTTTTTGTAAGCTGGCAGCCTCTTTCCTGTTCGACATCCTCCACCCATCTTTGCAGAAGCTGAATTACTCTTGCTCCTTTAGGAAGAAGAACAGGCAAACCTTGTCCGACATAATCTACAGTAGTAAAATATTCCAGTTCACGGCCTATTTTATTATGATCACGAAGCTTTGCTTCCTCGAGAGCTTTAAGATGTTCCTCAAGCTGTGAAGCCTTTGGGAAAGAAACACCGTAAACCCGGCAAAGCTGATGATTTTTGCTGTCGCCTCTCCAGTAAGCGCCCGTACAAGCAGTAAGTTTAATTGCTTTGACAGGTGAAACATTCATAAGATGCGGACCGGCACAAAGATCAGTAAACTCACCCTGTTTATAAAAACTTATATCCTCACCTTTGTCAGAATGTTCTTTGCAAAGTTCAACCTTATAAGGTTCATCCATTTCTTCAAGAAGTCTGACAGCCTCGTCAGGCGGAAGGAGGAATTTTTCAACATCAAGACCTTCCTTAACTATTTTTTTCATTTCGGCAGTTATTTTTTCGAGTTCTTCAGGGGAGAAAGGCTTTTCAACGTCAAAGTCATAATAGAAACCACTGTCAATAGCAGGACCTATTGCAAATTTTGCAGATGGATAAAGACGTTTTACAGCTTGTGCAAGAATATGCGAAGTTGTATGCCAGAAGGCTTTTTTACCGTCAGTGCTGTCAAAAGTAAGAATTTCAAGATGGCAGTCTTTTTCGATCGGTGTTCTCAGATCGCATACCGTTCCGTCAATTTTACAGGCACAGGCAGATTTGTACAGTCCCATACCGAGTGATTTGGCAACATCAGCAGCACATATGCCGTTTTCAAATTCCTTGATCACATCATCCTTCAAAATTACCTTAATCATTTTTCAATACCTCCATAATAGAATTAATCTGCTAAGAATATGTACTTTAGTCAGTAAGAACGAGAAATAAAAAAACCCGCCCTTGCTGCATTTTCTTATACAGCAGGGGCGAGGCATAAGCTTCACGGTTCCACCCTGATTTCCGGTCAATGACCGCTCGGGAGATACGGATATCTCAGACGCAGTAACGGTCGTCAGCCGTTCCGACTCAGGCAAAGCGGTTGTCGGAATGCTCAAAGGCGGTGTCGGAATAGATCTGTATGCGGTGGTTCCCAGCCGATGGCCTCCGCTCTCTGGATACAGTTGTTTCTGTTCCGCTTCCTCATCACAGCAGATTAAATATTGTATTTGTAATATATCACGAATAACTCAAGTTGTCAACACTTTTTTTCGTGACGATAGTGTCGGCAGAGTTGAACGCATTTTCCTGGGGGAAACCCTTTCTGAAAAAAACTAAACTATAGTTTTACACTTACTTATTTCAGTCGGTTATTTTCCCGGGGGAACTCTGAACTGGCATCTCAGAATACATCTTCAAGCAGTGCAGACAGGTTACTGGTGTCAGTTTCACGGACAGCAGCTTTGATTTTAAGCAAATTAGCGGGACGCAAAACTAATTCATCGGCTTTAAGTGCCAGAAGATTTTTGGTAATCGCACTGTCTGCTACAATTTCTCCGCATATAGAAACTTGTTTACCGTTTTTATGTGTATTATCGATTATCAATTTCAGCAAACGTTTGATAGCAGGATGATATGGTCTGTAGAAATCAATCAATTTTTGATTTTCTCTGTCCATTGCTAAAGTATACTGAATCAGGTTATTTGTGTTAATTGTCAGAAAATCCACATCTTTACTGATCTGATCAGAAATAATTGCAGCAGCCGGTGTTTCTATAATTACACCAACCCTTACATTTTCGCTGAAATTTTTACCTTGAAGCCGAAGTTCGTTTTTTATTTTCTCAATTTCACGTCTGACATACTCAATTTCCTCAGGACTGCTTACCATAGGAAGAAGAATAGATAGTTTTCCATATACGGATGCTCTGTATAATGCCCGCAGCTGTGTTCTGAAAAACTCAGGATTTTCCAAAGAAATTCGTATGCCTTTAAATCCCAGTGCGGGATTTTTTTCATGAGGAATATCCAGATAGTCCATTCCTTTTCCCGAACCGCCGTAAACGGTACATATGACAACATCATTGTTAGGGAATGCTCGGATAATAGTTTTATATGTTTCAAACTGTTCACTTTCATCCGGGGCTTTCTCCCGGCTCATAAACAGCATTTCGCTTCTGAAAAGTCCGATTCCTTCCGCATCGTTTGCTTTGGCTTTTTCGATATCGTCAATTCGTCCGATATCGGCAGAAAGACGGATATACTGTTTATTCTTTGTTTCAGAAGGAAGACCAACCTGACGGTTGAGCCGCAGTTGTTGTTTTACATAGCGATCCCTTTTAGCGTGGTACAGTGCCATAGTATTCTTATCAGGATCAACAATTACCTTTCCGAGAAGACCGTCTATTATAGCTGTTTGTCCGGAAAAACTGCCCAGCGGTTCGTGTATTTGTATAACGGATGGAAGTCCCATTGTTCTTGCAAGGATGGATGTATGGGAATTTTGGGACCCTCCGTTAGTGACAAAGCCCAGGAGATTTTCCTCATCGAAAGATATTGTATCACTGGGGAGAAGATCGGTTGCGGCAACAATAACAGGATCATTGTCATCGATTGCAGTATTTACGGCATTTTTATTTTGCAGAATCTGAAGGAGAATTTGTGCAGCATCGATAATATCGTTGCATCTGGCTCTGAAATAATCATCGTCAATTGCTTTAAACATATTTGCAAGTTTTGTAGAGGCATCAAATACAGCTGATTCGGCGTTTTTACGTTTTCTGATGGCAGTTTCTACAAGACTGACAAACTTTGAATCCTCCAATATCAGAATATGAGTCTGAAAAATCACGGATTCTTTTTTTGTAACTTTTTCGCATGCATTATCATATATTTCTTTCAGCTGTATTTTAGCAAGTTCCATACCATCATGATATCTGGCAAGTTCTGCATCAATATCATCAACTTCATAATCGGGAATATCCAGAATTGATTTTTTAAAGAAGTAAAGCTTACCAATTGCAATACCTCCTGAAACACCTTTTCCTACTAATTCTTTCATACATCTCACCTCCGCTATCCGAAAATCAAATTCCAAAATATTGTTTAAAAAGGCTGCTGAAATACGGTGGAATTATATTTTATTTTTAAAACTTATGCCATAACAGACAGCCGGCATCAAGGTATACAATACCCCTATTACCATTAAACTACAGTTTTACCAAATTGTCAAGTTTTTTTTGTTTTATTTTGTTTAATAAGAATA
>CACZPV010000038.1 GCA_902783065.1 uncultured Ruminococcus sp. | reverse complement strand
CAGCAGATCGGACATATCATACATTCCCGGAGCTTTACCCTTAAGAAATACTGCACCATTCAGCGCTCCTACAGCAAAAACAGTCTTGGAGCGTGCGCTGTGGCTGATCTTCAATACTTCATCGGTTCCGGCAAAAATAATTTCATGCTCACCGACAATATTTCCGCCTCTGACAGAATGAATACCGATTTCTTTTTTGTCACGCTTTTTTCTGTAAGCATGGCGGTCATATACATATTCGGCATCGGTTTTAACTTCCGATACTGCATCTGCGATCATAAGTGCCGTTCCGCTCGGGGCATCCAGTTTCTGATTATGATGCTGTTCAACGATTTCAATATCAAAGTCATCTCCAAATACTGCTGCCGCCTTCTTTGCAAGTTCAATAATCAGGTTAATGCCAAGTGACATGTTACCGGAATAAAAAACCGGAATCACTTTCGAAGCTTCCACAATCTTCTGCTTTTGTTCTTCGTTAAAGCCTGTTGTACAGATCACACAGGGCAATTTATTTTCAGATGCATATTCCAGCATAGAATCAAGTACAGCAGGATTGGAAAAATCAATAATTACATCCGCTTCTGTTTCCAGCTCAGCAAAGCTTTTGGCAAATGTAAATTCTCCGCTTGCCGGCTTAACAATATCAACACCGGCTACAATTTTGCAGTCTGTTCTGGTTGATGCACAATTTATAATACTTGCACCCATCTTTCCCGAACAGCCGGACAGAATAATATTGGTCATTTTTAACTTCTCCGTTATTTTAAATTTTTCCCGCAGGCCACAGGCAAGCGGGAAAGTGAATTTCTTATTTAATCAATTCATAAGACTTCATACAATCTTTCAGTGCTGCAAGTCCGCTGTCACTCATCGGAGCAAGCGGCAATCTGCATGAACCGCACCGGTACCCCATAAGATTCATTGCTGCCTTAACAGGAATCGGATTAACGTCCGAAAACAATGCATCCATCAGAGCAATATACTTTTTCTGCATATCAAAGCTGCCTTTGAAATCCCCATCCAATGCTTTTTGTACAAGATCATGAGCTTCCTTCGGGCAAAGGTTGGCAAACACAGAAATCACTCCTAAACCGCCCATTGCAGTAATAGCAAATGCCTGTGCATCTTCACCGCTGTAAACATCCAGCTCATCGCCGCAAAGTGCCATAGTACGAACAAGGGCAGTCAGATCACCATTTGCTTCCTTAGTTGCCTTGATATTAGGGTGCTTACACAGCTTTGCGTAGGTTTCCGGACGGATATTCACACCTGTTCTGGACGGAACATTATACAGAATCATCGGAATATTGATTTTATCAGCGATATAGGTATAATGTCTTACCAGACCATCCTGTGATGTCTTATTATAATACGGTGTTACGGAAAGAATTGCATCAGCACCGAGTTTTTCTGCTTCCTGAGATAATTCCACTGCAAAAGCAGTATCATTGCTGCCTGTTCCGGCAATTACAGGCACTCTCTTATCAACGTGCTTAACGGTAAAATCTATTACCTTACAGTGTTCATCACCACTCATAGTAGCAGATTCCCCTGTTGTACCGCAGGCAATAATTGCATCGATACCGTTATTGACCTGATAATCGATCAAACGGGCATATTCTTCATAATTGACACTGCCGTCATTGTTCATAGGGGTCACGATTGCAACGCCCGAACCGGTAAAAATATGGTCTGCCATATTATGTCCTCCTTAAATAAGTCCCTCAAATACAATTGATCAATCCATATAACCTTCTGCACAGAGAAGTTCTGCCAGAAGAACCGCGCCGCCTGCAGCACCTCTGAGAGTATTGTGTGACATACAAACAAATTTGATTGTATACTGTGTATCTTCTCTGAGTCTGCCAACTGATACAGCCATACCGCCCTCAAGATTTCTTTCAGACTTGATCTGAGGTCTGTCATTTTCTCTGAAATAATGAAGGAACTGCTTAGGCGCACTTGGCAGCTGAAGTTCCTGCGGCTTACCGCTGTAGCTTTCCCAGTCGCTGATAATCTGTTCGATACCGGGGTTATTTTCCAGCTCAACAAAAACTGCAGCCGTATGACCATCGGAAACAGGAACACGAATACATTGTGCTGTAATAGACGGAGTTTCAGCCTTTTTGATTTCGCCGTTTTCAATTGTTCCCCAGATTTTAAGCGGTTCCTGTTCGCTTTTTTCTTCCTCTCCGCCTATGTAGGGAATGACGTTATCTACCATTTCAGGCCATCTCTCAAAAGTTTTGCCTGCGCCGGAAATTGCCTGATAGGTACAAGCAAGTACCTTTTTAACGCCGTATTTCATCAGAGGATGAACAGCCGGTACATAACTCTGGAGAGAACAGTTGGATTTAACTGCAACAAAACCTTTTTTTGTACCAAGACGCTTTCTTTGTGCATCGATGATTTCAAGATGATTGTCATTGATTTCCGGAATCACCATCGGAACATCCGGAGTAAAACGATGTGCACTGTTATTGGAAACGACCGGACATTCAGCTTTTGCATAAGCTTCTTCCAAAGCACGGATATCTTCCTTTTTCATATCCACTGCACAGAAAACAAAATCCGCTTCAGATGCAACTTTCTCAACATCAGCGGCATCAACAATAACCATATCCTCCATTGATTTCGGCATCGGTACAGTCATTGCCCAGCGATTGCCGGCAGCTTCTTTATAAGTTTTGCCTGCACTTCTTGCACTTGCCGCAAGAACAGTTACATTAAACCACGGATGATTCTCCAGCAGAGTAGCAAAACGCTGACCCACCATACCAGTTGCACCAATAATACCCACGTTATACTTTTTTTCCATTTCTTTCTCTCCTTTTATAAAATGATTG
>CACZPV010000037.1 GCA_902783065.1 uncultured Ruminococcus sp. | reverse complement strand
CCTTGATATGCGGCTTATATAACTGATGTTTCAGATCTTCATTTTTATCTATTTCCAGATTTGTCTGCGCTTTTTCCAGACTCATAAGGTGATAGAACATAAATCCAAAAGTTGAAAAAACAAAAGCTGAAGATGTAACACCAACAATTAGTTCAGAAATTATCCCTGCAAAAAGAATAATTTCAGGTATAGAATATTTTCTGTTTGATACATAGCAGCAAATAAAAATCCCGACAATATACATTGCCATTAAAATGAGTCCACCGGTCATCAGAATCTGAAGAGTCATATTATGTGCGGATGTAGCATATTTATTACCTGTAATATCCGTATAAACCTGTGAAGTAATGATGCCATATCCGGTAAAAGGGCTTTCCTTTACTTTTGGTATCACTTTATCCCAAATGTCAGTTCGTGTTGTAAGTGTCATTGACTTCCCAAGAATATTAACTACAATAAACTGCATCAGCGGAGAATTAACAATATTAATAGTGAAATATGTCACAACCGCATATAATGGAACCAAAATCTTAAGATTAAAAATCTTATATATAATATCAAGGTTAATTTTCAATTTATTTTTAAAATCATAAAGCACAATAATAAGACCCAAAACTAGCAAACAATAAAACGCTGCCGTTGAGTCCGAAAAACGTGTTGTAAAAAGTGCAAGCAGTAATGTCCAATAACTTTTTATACCAAACCTTCCTTTATCCTTGAAGGAAATATAACAAGTGAATACTGTCATTGGCAGACAAAATACAAGACGTTCGGTCTTATATCCAAGAAACCAGTTTATTGAATACAAACTTGAAGTAAACATTCCTTCCGGATACATAATCATCGTAATTATGTCTATATAGGTCAGAATTCTTAAAAGGAATGCCCATGCTTTAATAATATCAAGCGAGTTTTTCTTATTTGCTTCCAGAAACAGGCTGGCAAGAAATGGGTAAGTGATGGTATATACTGAATAGCTTAAATAGCTTCTGCCAAAGAGAAAATTTGTCAATATTATCCATCCTGTACAAATCGTTACCATCCAGAATCCGGCAGAAAGCTTCTTTTTATTAACAAATAACTGTATAAGCAATATTACACACAGCAAAAGTCTGATATAGAAGAAAGGCACAGTATATATCGGACTGTAAAAAACTAAAATACTGGGAATATACGTTGAAAACAGTAAAACTGCCGCACTGTATAGCTGTACTACTTTAATTTTCATATTTATTTTTCACCACACATTAAAGGTCTGTACACTGTCTTATACCTCAAAATAAAATCAAGACAATAGCTGATTGGCTTCATTCCAAGACAGAATCAGCCTGTTATAGAAATCTTTCAAGTCATATTTCGGACTCCAACCGAGTTCTCTCAGCTTTGAAGCATCCAGTTTTAAAGCTGTTTCAGATGCATAACCATATTGGTTTCCTTCCGGAATATCAAATACAACATCAATTTTTCCTTCTGCAATCTCTCCGGCAACAAGATGAGCCATCTCTCTTATTCTCATGGTAGTTGTTTCGTTAGCAACTGTATATACTTCTCCTCTTGCGCCTTTTTTCAGAAGAAGAAAAACAGCAGCCGCTGCATCCGCCGTGTAAACATAATTGCCGTATGAATTTCCCTTTGTATGTAGGACAATATCCTGACCATTAATCACACTGCGGGCAAACTGAGAAAAAACTCTCTGATCTGTTTCAGGAACACCTGCACCGAATGTCTGCGCAAGCCTTGCTGTTGTTACCGGAAGATTATATTCACCTGCATAGCAAACACACATATTTTCACAAAGTCTTTTGCTTTCCGGATAGCAGTTTCTTACATTTTCCAGTGCAATATAGCCAAGCTGATCTTCTTTTACTCTTTCATCCTGACTGTTCACTTTACCGAATGCTTCCATTGATGAAAGATAAATAATCCCTTTTACATTTTTTTCAACTGCAAAATCCAGTACATTTTTCGTACCGCATACAGAGGTCCACAACGTTTCCACAGGCTTTTGCACCATATTCAGCGATTTTGTTTCGCTGGCGGCATGAACTATATAATCAATATGTTCTGCACAGGATATTACATTCGTCACATCTCCCACACAATACATAAGTCCTTCAATATCAGATTCCTTGCCAAAAATTTTTTCTGCTTTTTCAATACTTCTTACCATTGCAATTACTTTGCAATGATGTCCATATACATTATTATATTTCAGAAGCGTCTTTACCAGGACGGATCCTACCAATCCTGTGGCGCCGGTAATAAAAAATGTTGAATCGCCAAAATCAAGATTCTGAATTTTTTCAGCGACATACAATAAATCTTCTTCTAATACTTTCATTCTTTCACATCTTCCTTTATCTAAGCTGATCATTTTCTCTTGCATCGTACAGTGCCCGGAAAATATAAAAGTCGTCCGGTGTTGTAATTTTTATATTTTCACTAGGACCTATCACAACCGACAGTTCTTTTCCGTATTTTCTCATCATAGTACATGAATCAATCAGATCCATATACCCTTCACTGATTGCTTTTCTGTCAACCTCGAGTATATCCTTCAGCCAAAAACTCTGCGGTGCTCTTGCCAGTCTGGAATGTTCTCTGCTTGGAACATCATTAACCGTATTATTATCATCTACCAGAATAACAGTTTCTTTTGCCACTGTACAGGTAATCGCAGAGCCGGATTGTTTAACTGAGGCAATATTATCAGAAATCGTTTTTGCATCGATCAGAGGTCTTACACCGTCATGGATCAGAACAATATTATTTTCTGCTCCATAAACTTCTTCCGCCGCACACAAACCATTATAAATAGAAAGCTGACCGGTAGCTCCACCCGGAACGATTTTTCCTATTTTATCCAGGCGGTAACGATATTTCATTTCTTCCATATATGGAATCCAGTCTTTCACACAAACCACGATAATGCCATCGATTTCCTCATGAAATTCGAACAATTCTATCGTATGGACAATAATAGGCTTACCGTGTACCATCAAAAACTGCTTAGGACGATCCTTAGAATTCATTCTTTTACCGACGCCGCCGGCAAATATTAAAGCTATATTCATAGTAAAAATCTCCTGACTGACCCATTAATTATATCAGAATCCGAGTTTTAAAAATTATCCTGCTGATTATCATTCAAAATATCTAAAAGCAGCCTAAGGCTTGATACTGCTTTAATTTAATATCATTTATTGCGGACAGTTTAAATCAATTATTTATTTTCCTTTGCATTTTGTGCCACATCAGCTCTCATTTTATAATACAATCCCGAAAACTTGCTCTTAAAAAATCCTACACAAGATCCCATTGCATAACACAAGGACACATTTCTCATTTTGATTGGAATACTCAGAACTGCCATTTTAAAGGGCTGTTTTTTGACATTACGAATTGCAAAATCCGTATATTTATCGTCAACAATTTCCTTTAATTCTTCTTTTTTAGATTTTTTATCTGTCTGTGAATTTGCCACTGTCTGTGCAACACACTGGACAAGCCTGCCCATATGATAATTTGCCAATTGCGCCATTGTTTCACGGTCGGAAATACCCCAGTGCTCATAGACCTGCAGAGTATGCTCCAGATGATCTCTTTTTTTCTGATTCAAAAATTTATTATAAACTAATTCCGAATCAGTTCCCTGTCTTGAACGGTAATAATGGTAAAATGGTTTCTCAACCATACAAACACGGTTGACATCCATAATGATATCCATATTAAAATGATGATCTTCCAACTTGGTATTGCAGAATTTAATATTATGCTCACGCAGGTAAGGAATACTGTAAAGCTTATTCCACGGAACTGTTAAAATCGTTCTGGTCAGATATTTAACCGCATTCTTCCTGAATTCTTCCTGTTCGTAATTTTTGTCATCAGGACAAACCGTGTAGCTTACCATTTTTCCATTGACATAATAATCCATAAAATAACCAGCAACCACGTATTCTGCCTGATATTCCACAGCACGGTTATACATAATTTCCAACATATCAGGCAGGGTCCAGTCATCAGAATCTATCAGATAAAGATACTGTCCTTTTGCAAGCTCTATGGCTTTGTTTCGTGCTTCGGCGATAAATACATTTTCCTTATTTCTCAGCACTCTGATTCTTGGGTCAGCAGCTGCATATTTATCGATCACTTCTCCCGAGCCATCTGTTGATCCATTATCAATAATGATAAATTCATAATCCCGGAATGTCTGATTCAAAATACTTTCTATTGCTTTACCAACATATTCCTTCGTATTATATACAGGCATTACTACTGTAATTGACGGCATCACAATTCACTCTCACTTAATAATATCTTTATATTCTTCAAAACTCATCAGCTGTTTATCCTTCTCGCTGATAATCAATTGTTCTTCACCGCCAATCAATTCAAACGGCCACTTTATTCCGATATCCGGGTCATTATACATAATGCCGGAATCACCTTCACCATAAAAAACCTCTGCACATTTATAGCTTACAATCGAATCTTCTATTACCAGATAGCCATGTCCGAAGTATTCGGGAACCAACAGACAATTCATATTTTCACCGGTCAGATCGAATCCTCTCCACTGACCAAAAGTCGGAGAATCCGGTCTGAGATCCACAATAACATCATAAACATGACCGCTTACGCAGCGAACAAGCTTTGCCTGCTGCTTTACAAGCTGAAAATGTGTTGCCCTGATCACGCCGCGCTTAGAAATAGTATAAAAAACCTCTTTCAGTTCATGATCAATCCCGTTAGCCTTAAAAGTATCCACATTATAATCTTTTACAAAGCCACCCCTGTTATCATCCGCAAAAAAAGGCTTTATCAGATAAGCACCCTTCAAATCCAGTTGCTGAAAATCAAATTTTTGAATCATAATCAATCTCCTGTATTTAAACAAAATTATGTATGAACCGCTGACCATCTGCTGTCCGTTAACTAACACTAATTCCTGATAGAAAGCAGACTTGAATTTGCGGGAAACAAACAGCAAAGGCTGTTTGTTTTTTATCAGGTATTAGTATCGGACCCATACATCAATAATTCTCTATCGTATAACGAATTGCTTCACTGAAAGACATTGAGGTATACTCTCCGATATCAGCAGCAAGTCTTGATGTATCAAACATATCCATCGTATATTTAATTCCATCATCAGGTCTTACACCGATCCGGATCAGTTCTTCTTTACCGAATACGCATCCGATTTCCAGTAAATAGTCCTTTAATAATCTTGGCTCTCCTGATCCGATAAAATACTGATTATACCTTACAGCGGAATTTCCCAATCTGTATACGGCCTCTATCAGATCATCCACATAAATAAAATCGTAAGGCTGTACTGCCGGTCCGAATGTCGCCTCCTGATTATTTTTCAGCTGGCTGATAGTATAGCTTACAAGATTGCCGGTTTTATTATTCGGTCCATAAATATTGGAAAACTGCATCCAGACAAAATCCTGCTGAATATTTTTACAATAGGTTTCCAACATTATCTGCGTACAATATTTTGCTGCTCCGTACATCATTCCACCGCTTGCAGATGTCAGATCAGTTAAGCTGTGAACGGACTGTTCTGCGATCGTACCGGCACACAGAAATTTTTTGCAGTTCATCTGTTTAGCTGCCGCTGCACATCTCAATACAATCTTTTCGTTTTCAAGCTGAATAAGAGGATCCGCTTTTTCACTTCCGTTAACACCTCTCCATGCCAGATGATAAAACGCATCATAATCCTGTACCGGAACAGATCTAAGCAAAGTTTCCATATCAGAAAGATCAGATTGAATTTTTATTACCGCTGGATTTTCAAGAACCTCACTCCCCGAAAAAGCAATATCAATTGCAATAATTCTTTCAGTCTTATTTTCGATCAGTTTGCGTATCAGTTCTCTCCCGATAAATCCGTTTGCGCCCGTAACGATAGCTGCTTTCATACTGTTCACCTTTATATATCAAAATTTATATACTAAAAAATTCATTAATCTGCTGATCCATACACGCTCTGACATCTCCGCCTTGCAGCCAGCATTTGCTCCATTCGACAACCTTCAGGATTGCCTGATCCAGATCCCACTTCGGCTGCCATCCGAAAATTCTTTTCAGCTTTGAACAATCAAGCTTAAGGAAATTAGCCTCATGAGGACCGCCGTCATAACGATCGATCCACTTCATATCGTTACCCCAGTGCTTTACAAACAAATCCACAAGCGCTCCGGTTTCAAAGCAGTCCCTGTCATCCGGTCCAACATTGTAATAGCCGGCATATCTGATATCTTCATACTGCTTTGCAGCAATCATAAGGTAAGCGTACAGCGGTTCCAGAACGTGTTGATACGGTCTTGTAGAAAAAGGATTTCTTACAATAATAGGTTCCTGTTTTTCTGCCGCCCTTATACAGTCGGGAATAATTCTGTCATTTGCAAAATCGCCTCCGCCTATCACGTTACCGGCACGTGCAGTAGAAACGGCAACTTTTCCTTCAGTAAAAAAACTGTTTTTATAGCTGTGAGTTACCAGTTCCGAGCATGATTTGGAATTGGAATACGGATCGAATCCATCCAGTTCCTCATTTTCTCTGTAACCCCATTCCCATTCCTTATTAAGATAGACCTTATCAGTAGTTACATTCAGAAAAGACCTGACACAGCAGCTGCTGCGTACACATTCCAATATATTTACCGTACCCATAACATTCGTTTCATAGGTATAGGCAGGATTCTTATAGCTGTCACGAACAATAGGCTGTGCAGCAAGATGCAGTACAATTTCCGGCTGTGATGCGTCAAAAGCTTTTTTCAGTCTTTCATAATCTCTGATATCACCAATCACAGATGTAATATCATTTGCAATTCCCGCTATTTCAAACAGCGACGGGTCAGTCGGAGGGTCCAAAGAGTAGCCGGTTACAACCGCTCCTGCATTTGCCAGTATCTTACAAAGCCATGAACCTTTAAATCCGGTATGTCCGGTGACAAATACTTTTTTTCCTTGATAAAAACTTAAATCAAAACTCATCTTACCCTCCGAGCTTATTTCCATAATTTCCATGGTGCCTGTCCATCATCCCACAGCTTTTCAATCTGTTGTTTCTCCCTGAGTGTATCCATACACTGCCAATATCCCTTGTGAGTATAAGCGCAGAGCTGATTCTCAGCTACCAATCTGCGCATAGGCTCCTTTTCAAAAATAGTAGAATCATCATCGATATAATTAAACAGTTCCGGCTCATACACCATAAAACCGATATTTATAAGATCTCCGTCAAGATCGCTTTTTTCACGAAATTCTCCGACCATACCGTCAGGTTGTACTTCAAGAACGCCCTTATTCTGTCCGAAATTATATACGGAAACGGTACCGATTTTTCCCATTGCCTTATGATAATCCACCAATTCCTTGATATTAACATCTCCGACAGCGTCACCATATGTCAGCAAAAACGGTTCATTTCCCACATAATCTCTGATACGCTTGACACGGCCGCCGGTTTGCGTATTAAGTCCGGTATCAACAACCGTAACTTTCCATGGTTCAGCTTTCTGATTATGAACGATCATTTCGTTCTGACCATTTGTAAAAT
>CACZPV010000036.1 GCA_902783065.1 uncultured Ruminococcus sp. | reverse complement strand
GTTCCGCAGCCTGCGGCGTGCTCGCTAACTTTTTTACGAAGTAACTGCTTTTAGCGTACCGTTGGACCATCAATAATACCCACAGCCGCATAAACTGAAACAAATTTATCAGTAGTCTGCTTTCTCGGTTCAATATGAATGATAGCGGATAATTATTTTTGCACCCGGAATGTACCGGTCACCCTTTTTAAACTCTATATCACCGTCAACAGATACTTCCATTATTTCTCCGTCAGAATATACTATTCCTACAATAAGATCTCCGAGCGGCTGGACCTTTACATTTACAAAGCCTGCATCAGTCAGAATATCTACAGCACTGTTTACACTCAGATTTTTTATATCCTCTGAAGAAACAGGTATGCTGATCATTCCGTCACTGGTATCGGCAATAACAGGTTCTTCACTTTCAACACTTTCATCAGATACGTTACTTTCACCATTGCCGGAAAAAGAATGATACCGTACAACAATATATGCATCCGGCTCATAACGAGCATTTTTTCGGAAATTATTCTTTCCGTCAACAGTAACCTCGTCAACTGCACCATCTTTATTCAGAAGCCCTATGATAAGATCATCCATGGGTTCTTCGTGGATATTAACAAAACCTGCATTTCCCAGTTTTGTGATAATATCTTCATACTGACGATCCTTCATATCATCAGATGACAACGGCATGCTTACCAGACCGTCATCATAATTACGCTCACGGCATGCTGTGAAAGAAAACATCATAATTACACAAAACAGCAATGCTATAGTTTTTCTTGTACAGGAAACAATCATAATTCTCCTCCCAACTTCATACCGTCTGTTTTCCCTGAATCCGTGAAAGAATATTTATTATCGGATATAATAAACTCTCCGGGGTTTTCTTTCGGGGGCATCTGTTTTTTTACCGTCAGCATAACCCAGCACGCAATGTCCGATTCCTTCCCAATCACCCTCTATTCCAAGGTCAGTCAATATTTTTTTACCCTCATCGCTTTCAAATTCCTCTTTAGCGCGATGTATCCAGCAGCTTCCTATTCCGAGTGAGTGTGCCGCAAGCATCAGATTCCCCATAACAAGACTTCCGTCATAAAGAAACGTCGGACGGCTCTTATCTGCAATAACTATCAGAACAACAGGCGCACCATAAAACGGATCAAAACCTTCTTTCCAGCCTCCGATTTTACGGTTCATTTCAGATATTCTGTCCCTGAGTTCCTTGTTAGTAACAGAAATAATTTTAACTCCCTGAAAATTTCTTCCGCTTGCCGCGTAAAGTCCTGCTTCAATAATACTGCCGATAACAGCCTCATCAATCGGACTGCTTTTAAAATTTCTGATGCTTCTTCTTTCAATCATTGCTTTCAATACTTCATTCATAATGTAATTCTCCTTTCATAAATTCCGGTTTTTAATACCGGACAGTATGTGCTGTACAACGAAACCCTCCTGCATTAACAGCCGCATTATTTTTCCTGTTTTGCAAAATCACCTGAATCAAAGTTAAAAAGCTTTGTTTTGCTCCAGATATTCGATACAGGTGTCATTACAAAATGTGCCAGAATGTCAAATGCCGCAGAAACAATAAAAGACCCGACCAGAAGAATCAGCCAGCATAATACTATAGACAAAAAATCACCGCTGAACATTCCCCTGACATCTATCCATTTCATCATTATCAGAATAACTGTTGTATGAAGCAAAAAGACTCCAAAGGATGATTTTGCAAGAAAATTGATAAAAGAGGAGCTTCCGATATCAATTCTGGTAAAGAAATCAAACAGCGTTACTGCCTGAATAACCACAAATACCGTTTCATAGCCTAAAATTCCGTTTGTTCCCGACAATTTTGGCACCAGCATGGAGATGGTACAAGTGAGCACCGAACAGCCGATCGAAACAGCCAGTTCGATATATTTCGTTCCTTTTTTCTTAAAATGGAAGCCGAATTTTTTCAGATATCCGCCAACAAGATACATATACACAAAATTCACAATTGTAAAGCCGCCGTCATTACCGCTTCTTGCAATCGTAAACACCTCTGTCAGGTTTCTTCCGTTAATTATACGGTAGCCATCGATCAATGTCGGCCACAGGCAAAACAGCACAAACCCGACTATCAGTAAACGTCTGTAATTTTTTTCATCCATTCCGCTGACAATACGGTTAATATACGGAGATATTATATAAAGTGTACAATACAGAAATACATAATAGCTTTTTGGAAACAGACTGTACAGAATATTTTCTACGGTTATAGTATTCCCCGCTAAAAGATTAATTACAAGATATTTAATCAATCCGTATATTCCGCACACAAACAGGAGATTGAGTGCCTTACCAAGTTTACGCTTATTATTTTCGATCATAAAATATCCCGATATCAGAATAAAAATGTCCACTGCTACAATTGAAAGGCAGAAAATCCAATTCGTAAAAGCATATCCTTCTGCAGAACCGGATAACTTTGCATATTTAATTCCCCCTATCACGGCAGGATTCAGCATATGAAGGCATATTACCATAAAAGTACATATAATCCTCAAAAGTTCAATATTAGATTTACGTTTCTTTTTTATTATTTTTTCTGCCATTTTTTCAACTCCTTTGCATACAAGCATCATAGTCGATTGTAAAAGTATGAAATTCTTTTATCCATGCGGTTTTTGATATCATGCGTTTTACAATTATTCTCCGCTGTAATCCGTCATTTTCGCAGCTTTTGCGTCGAAAACGACTGCTTTTTAATTTTCGGTGCGGTTTTTTACAATCGGCTAATACAAACATCAGGCAGTGTCGGAGTCCCATCTGATATTTGTCAGCTGATTTATTAAAGAACGGAATACATTAATATCATCATAGCACAATTGGTATAAAAAAACAATTGTCAATTTAATACCGCTCCTTTTGGGAAACCCTTTCCTAAAGAAACTATATAGTGAACGACAAAAGTTTTTGTTCATAATGTCATCCTCAGCGTAAGCGAAGGATCTTTGATAAGATTCTTCGTCACTTCGTTTCTCAGAATGACAAAAGGAAATTTTCAATGACGTTTACTATAAAACTTTAATCTTAATAATTCAACTT
>CACZPV010000035.1 GCA_902783065.1 uncultured Ruminococcus sp. | reverse complement strand
TGCACCAATTCGTAGAAAAGGTGCAGGAAGAAAACCTATTACAGAAAGTCAGCCCGGTATCAAAGATGCACTGGAAAAACTTGTGAGAGACTCGACATTTGGAGATCCGATGGGTCCCTTGCTTTGGACTACAAAAAGTCTGAGGAATCTTGCTGATGAGATGGTAGCTGAAGGATTCCGGATCGGATATCGGAAGGTCGGATATCTTTTGGAAGAAATGGGCTATAGCCTTCAGAAGAATCAGAAAATGAATCAAGTTGGCGAAGAACATCCTGATAGGAACGCACAGTTCAATCACATTAACGAGAAAGTCAAAACCTTTGGAGCAGCGGAATACCCGGTAATTTCAATAGATTGCAAGAAAAAAGAGCTTGTAGGCAACTTTCAAAATGCAGGTCAGGAATACGCACCGAAGAAAAATCCGCTGAAAGTATTAGACCATGACTTTCCTTTGCCCGAACTAGGTAAAGCAGCTCCTTATGGCATATATGACATATCCGCAAATGAAGGATATGTCAGTGTAGGTGTTAGTGCAGACACAGCGCAGTTTGCCGTAGCCTCCATACGAAACTGGTGGTATTCTATGGGAATAGAACGCTATTCCCATGCACCGAAACTTTTGATTACCGCCGATGGAGGTGGAAGTAATGGTAGCAGAAATAGACTTTGGAAAACAGAATTACAGACTCTTGCCAATGAAACCGGTCTTGAAATCAGTGTATGTCATTTTCCCCCGGGAACGTCCAAATGGAATAAGATTGAGCATAGAATGTTCAGTCAGATTTCAAAGAATTGGAGAGGTAGACCACTTGAATCTTTGATGGTAATTGTTAATCTGATTGCCGCTACTACAACAAAAAATGGACTAACAATTCAGTGTCAGCTTGATTTAAACCAATACCCTAAAGGCATCAGAATTTCTGACGATGAGCTTGCTTCCCTCAATATTATCGGCGATGATTTCCATCCTAATTGGAATTATACTATTTCGCCTCAATTGTATCGATAATTTATGCACAATTCCTAACGGTGCATATCATGACTGTCAGATACATTGGAATGTCAAGACTACTAAATCAGAAATCGCGAAATCTCTTTCCGCTGTATACTCAGCCCCAAGTGAGCTTACGGTAAACCTTGCTAACCGCTCAACGCTTAAAACAGATAAGATCAAATTCGGACAAAATGTACAGGTACAAGGTGATGCCATAGGCGGTAAAGGTACATATCAATATCAATTTTCTGTATTAAAGCCATCTGCCAAAAACTATACTGTTGTACAGAAATATAGTTCTTCCTCCTATTGCAGTTATCATCCGTGGCTGTCAGGAACTTACCAGCTAAAAGTTACTGTTAAAGATAAATCCGGAAAAACTGCTGATAAAACCTTTAAATTCAGCGTTTCTGCCGACCCGGTCAGCAACAAAACAACCATAAACAAAAAAATCATTTCATTTGGTGAGAACATACAATTTAACTTTAATGCATCAGGCGGCACTAAAGGGTACCAATACCGAATCAGTGCTCTGAAACCAACCGAAGATCACTATATTACTATTAAAAATTATAACAGCAGCAAAAAATTCCTTTATCATCCGTGGGAATCCGGAGAGTACAGAATTAAAGTGGATGCTAAAGACTGCTCCGGTAAAGTTAACACAAAAGAATTTGCTTTTACAGTAAAAGCAGATAAACTATTCAACAAGACGACAGCAGCTGACAACATCATCTATGGAAATGATGTCACATTTGAATTTGCTGCATCGGGCGGTACTGCCGGATACGTTTATGAGATACAAATGGAAAAACCAAGTAGTGAACAACGTCTGATGCTCCGCAAGTTCCAAAGCGGCACCAAATTTATATATCACCCATGGGAAAAAGGAGAATACCGTTTTTACATTACGGTAAGAGATAATTCATACCATTTATCAACACTTATGCTTACTTTAAATGTTTCTGAGGAACAAACTGAGGAAAATATCTGAAATCAAAAACAGCGATCGTAATCTTACAGATTCACGACCGCTGTTTTTTATACCAACAATTATTAAGCAGCTAAATTGTCTGAGATTGAAGCTCCACGAAAACTCCTGATAAACAGATAAGTTTCAGTTATTAACCAGTTTATTCATACTCATAATCTTCATCATTGTACGCATATTCTTCCGAATAATCTGTTTCCTCATCATAGTTATATGCAGTTTCTTCATCATTTTCATAGTAAATGGCAGATTCTTCTGTATTATCAAAACTTTCCTCATCAGTCGATGATTCATCATTTACAGAATATTCGATTTCTACGGATTCTTCCTTCATTTTTATACCGGTTTCTTCTTCGCTGCCAAGCATTACAGTAACAATATATCCGCCATACCCTTCTGTACTGTCATTTACCATATTATCGCCCGAAATCTCAAAACTATAGTTTTTCGGTACTGGAACATTTGTTTCTCCATCCTCATCAGCAGGTACATAGTAGATACACCACTGTGTACCGTCATGATCTTCCATCAGTATGGCATTTTCTATGGTATGGGTATGGAGAAGCGCCATATATTCTTCCAATGTAATATCGTGATCCTCAATATACTGTGCATGGGGCAAACCAACATAACGGAAATGCCACGGCTCATACAAATATCCCGTAATGTCTTCTCTGTTTTCACGATATCTTAGAATAAATCCATACTGACCGCAGTTATTGTTGATCCATGAATAATCACCTTCACCATCATAATTAATTCCCGCTTTGCCGCCATCAAATAGATTCAGGTCAAGATCAAACGACAATCCCGTCTGATGCTCGCTATAGCCGGGAGGTGCCACCCACTGATCTGCTTGTTCGTCATTAGCTTCTTCAGTACTCATTAATTCTTCCTGTGTTTCACGACTTCTGTAGCCGCAGGCAACCATGATATCCGTTTTACCATAGATAGATGCAAAATCGTTCATCATCCTGTTAAACGGTTCCACACTATCCTTATCAATTCCAACAGTATAATCAGATAAAATATAATCATCGGTCATTTCCTCGAAAAGAAGCTGCACATTTTCTCCATCCAATCGGCTTGGATAGTTTTTATTTACAAGGATCAGCGGACCGGTATAAACATCATCCTGATTTTTAAGAACGGTAGTCATTTCTTTCAGAATCGCTTTGTTAGCAGAGGAAATTTTCGTTACCCTTTTTTCAGGTTTCTGGGATGTTTCTTTAATACTGTTTTCAGTATTTTTATTGCTGCCTTGTTCAGACGCAGATGCCGGTGCAGCCGCCTTTGCCTTTTCCTCATCCGTCATCACGTTACCCGACAAAAGCTGCTGCATATAGACAACCGTAAATAACAGACAAGAAATAACCAGTACAGTACCCATAATTGCAAACTGTTGTTTAAAAGGAACCGGTTTATCAAAATCGATTTTAAGTATAGCAGGCAAATGAAAAAACTTCCGTATTCCAGAACTTTTTGTTGGTTCCTGCAATTGATTTTCGTTATGATTCATAGGATAACCTCTATATTTCAAATTATTTGTCATTCAATATTGCTAATGCAATTATTTATCCGCTTTATATAATAAACTTTTACCATCAATAAATCAAGTACAAAATAAAACCAAACATTATTTTGATTTTCACGAAATTTAGTATCTTTATACTAATACTAAGGAAACACTTAATAAATGGCATTTTAAAGTTTGAACGAACCCGGAAGTGGTCCTGCGTGTGGAGCTTCGCCTCACACCCCAAACGCCGATTAATGAATTAATCATCGTTTTCCTGATATTCGCAAATCACTAAATCAAAAAGCTTTTTATCATATGCATAACGGGCGGTACATATCAGAATGTTCCGCCCGCATTAAGTTTTACTTTTTCTTGTCCTTTTTCTTGTTTTTTCCGCCAACTACGATCAGTATTATTACCAACACAAGTGAAGCCATAACTATACCGCCAATCGCGATATATTTCACAATATCATCACCTGTAATTTCAACAGTTTTATCCGGAGATGTAAATAAAACCACTTTACTTGTAGTTGATTCAACTTTTGACGGGGTGGGGAAAGATGTTTGTTCCACTGACTCAGCCATTACAAAAGATTCCTCAGGTCCGGACGGTTTACTGCTCGCAGGTATGGATGGAGTTTCTACAGAATACTCTGTAAGCAGTTCATTCACAACATCAAGAGTAACAACTTTTCCTCTTTCTGCCACATACATACCGTTTTCAACTTTGACAGCAGCCTCTTCACTGATATCAAAATCAAGAGGTGTATTATCCAGTTTAAACCCATCAGGAGCTTGTTCTTCGATAAACCTGTAACTGCCGAAAGCAAGTCCATCAACATATACCTGACCGTTTTCGTTGGTTACAAATTCCTTTTTAAAGAGCTTCCAATAATAGTTACCTTCTGTGTCAATACCTTTTTCAGCATTGTCAGGAATACCCGTTCCATCCGTATAATAGATTTTCTGCCAGAAAGAGAATACAGCACCCTCAAGCGGTTTATCCAGATTGTCTGTCTTATTAAGAATAACTGCACCGCGGTTCTCAAATTCAGAATTCTGACGAGCTTTTCCTTCGCATTTCAAATCATAAACAGCATTTCCCTCATTGTCAGTCTGAGGCATGGGAATCATAATGGGACCTACATTAACAATATCTTTGCCAATAGGCTGAACGATAAGGTAAAGCTTATTCATCTGGAGATCACGAAATGTTACATTACCGTTGATATCTACTCTGCCGATCGTACCTTCAATGTCATTTTCCTTAACAAATGCCTCAGCCTGTGCAAGCTTAGCACTGGTCACTTTGTTATCGGTAAAATCCTGTGACTTGATATCGAGGGATTTAAAACGATCATGGAGCTGTATTTCCCCATTGTTATAATCTCCGATATCGATCAGATAAAGCGGCAGACCCTCATAATCGGCATGAATCTGCACCTCAATCGAGCCTCTTTTTTCTACTGCACCTGCCGTCAAAGCCGACACTGCGGCACAACCAAGTATTAAGCAGAGAACAGTCATCCATGCAAGAAATTTTTTTGCCTTGAATCTTATCATAATCTATTCCTCCTTGCCCTATATCAGGCAGAATCGTTACCCTGGGGCTTTATTTCATCTTTGTTCTTTTTCTTTTTGCGGAAAGACGGAACAAAAAGTATGAGCATAATAACAACTGTAACAACAGAAATGACCACCAATGCCGCATACCACACAATAGTACGGAAAGGAATCTTCTGTTCCTCATCATGTCTGTGAACAACAGGCCACGGATGAGTTTCTTTCATAGTCTGAGTTTTATAAGGAATACGTGTACCTCTTACCAAAAGACGATGACTGTTAATACCGTATGGAGTACATGTAATAAGAGTAACATAATCCTCTGCTTCTGCAATCTGGACATCATCTGTTTCATAAGGCAGCACCACCTTAATCTGATCGACCTGATACGCAAGTACCTTATCAAGGCTATGAATATAGAATAAATCGCCGTTTTTCAGCTGATCCAGATCAGTAAACAGGTTTGCCGAAGGCAGTCCTGTATGACCAGCAAGTACACAATGTGTACTGCTTCCGCCGGTCGGAAGGGATGTACCCTCCATATGACCGATACCTTTCTGAAGAACGTCATCGGACATTCCGTGAAAAATCGGAAGGTAGACGTTAATTTTAGGAATTTCAATGTAGCCGATACTGTCGGTTACAGCAAGAAGTTCATCATAATGCATAGATGACACTTTTTGGCTGTCATGTTTAGCGATGGCAGCATTATATTCATCAGCAGCCTTCTGCATCTGATTAATTGCCTCATCACCAACCGCCTGAATAGTCTTATCATAGCTTTCAATCGAAGTATAGGCGGTATATTCGCCGTACCAGTTACTCACTATAGGATACATAAACAGACCAATTCCGGCAAGAAGAAGCAGAAAAATAAACACAAGCGGAAGTCTGCGTTTAATCTGTTTTTTCAAATTCGCCATTGGACTCCTCCGCCCTATCCTCCTGCAGTGCCGGAGATTTTTTTATTGTTGTGATCAGCCATATCAAAGCAGAAACATATACAACCACTGCAGCAAGGATAATACCTGTAATAATTATAAGCTGATGTTTAATTTCCTCAGAAAGTTCATCACTTGTTGCTGCATTTAAATTGGACGTATTTGCTGATTGTGTTGCCTGAGCAATTTCCGGGTTATATGGAATCCGGACTCCACGGACCAAAAGGCGCTTATCGTTAATACCGTAGGGAGTACAGGTAAGAAGGGTACAATAATCCATATCCTTTACAACTTCAAGCAATTCGATCTTATCCGGTGTTACTGCTTCGATCCTGTCGACCTGATAGGCAAGAACCCGATCGAGAACATGAATATAAAACACATCGTCTTTTTTAATCTGATCAAGTTTAGTAAACATTTCAGCAGATGGAAGACCGGTATGGGCGGAAATAACAGAATGAGTAGATTTACCGCCAACAGGCAGCGATGTATTTTCCAGACAGCCGCATCCCTTTTGAAGAACCTCATCAGAGGTACCATAATATGCGGGAAGATAAATACTGAGCGATGGAATATCCACATAGCAAATCAGTTCATCCTCATTACAAAGTGATTTTTCAAGACCATCATTATAAATTCCCTGTGCAACATCGGTATTATACTGATTTGCATTTTTAAATTTCTGCTCAATTTCATAATCCGGCATTTGTTCTACTTTTTTTTCATAATCAGAAATTACATTTCTGGATGTGGTAAGTGAATACACATTGCTGACCATAGGGTAAATAATCGCCGAAACGCCTGCGAAATAGAGACATCCGATCAGCACAAAAATAAAAATATGTTTAACTTTTACGGAATTCAATGTCATTTTCCTTTCGGGAGGCTTTTCAAAAGGCTTGCACCACAGCACCGAAACTATCGGGAGGTGCAGGGGCAAGCCCTTTGAAAAGCCTGCTCTCACACGGAGAGCAG
>CACZPV010000034.1 GCA_902783065.1 uncultured Ruminococcus sp. | reverse complement strand
GCCCCGAGAAAGACTACTGCATGTATCGGATGCGGTGCCTGTCTTAACCATTGTCCTTTCCGTCTTGACCCCAGGTCTATTGCTAAGGCATATCAGCTTGACAGGGGAGAAGATCTGGAAAAACTCTGCGTTGACCTTTGTATGGAGTGCGGATGCTGCAGCTACGTCTGTCCTGCAAATCGTCCGCTGGTACAGACAAATAAATTAGCTAAGATCAAGCTTCGTGCATATCAGACAAAGAAAAAAGCCGAAGCAGAAAAGGAGGGTAAATAATGGCAAAACTTATTTCCAATGTTTCCCCTCATTTTTCGGGGAAAAGAACAACACAAAATATCATGCTGGATGTTATTATAGCGCTGATTCCTGCAGCAGCAGCTTCCGTTATAATTTTTGGGTTGAGGGCGCTGCTTGTTATCGGTGTATGTGTGGGAAGCTGTGTATTATCAGAATTTATATTTGAAAAAATCTGCAAGCGTGAAAATACTATTTTTGATCTCTCTGCGATTGTAACAGGATTACTGCTTGCATTTAATCTGCCTGTAAGCATTCCGATTTGGCAGGCAGTGATAGGAAGTGTGGCTGCTATAATTGTTGTAAAACAGCTTTTCGGCGGTATTGGTCAGAATTTTGCAAACCCTGCAATAACAGCAAGAATAATTATGCTTGTTGCCTTTGCCGGATCAATGTCAAACTGGACTCAGCCTACCGGGTTGAATCTGTCCGCTGATGTGGTATCCGGAGCAACTCCTCTTGCGGCTGCTGCAAAGGGTCAGAAGGAGTTTATGCCCGATTATCTGACGTTGTTCCTTGGCAATCACGCCGGCTGTCTTGGTGAAACCTGTGCGGCTGCAATTCTGCTTGGCGGCGTGTATTTACTGGTCAGGAGAGTTATTTCATGGCATACACCGGTTGCTTTTATTGCAACAGTTGCACTGTTGTCCCTGATCTGCGGCAAGGATGTGCTGTATCAGCTGCTTTCAGGCGGTTTGCTGCTTGGCGCTTTCTTTATGGCAACCGACTATGCGACAACTCCTTCAACAAAATGGGGCAAGGTTATATTCGGAATAGGATGCGGTTTAGTAACTGTACTGATCCGTTTCTGGGGAAATCTCCCGGAGGGTGTTTCCTATTCCATTCTGCTCATGAATATTTTAACCCCTTACATCTCCAGACTTACGCAGCAAAAGCCGCTGACAGGAGGTGTTAAGGTATGAAAGATATCCTTAAACCGATTATAGTTCTTGCATGTATCTGTCTGGTGGTGACTACGCTGCTGGCTGTAGTAAACATCGTTACCGTGCCTATTATCAGTGCCGCAGAGGAAGAAGCAGCCGCCAAGGCAAGGTCTGAAGTCCTCACAGAGGCAAAAAGCTTTGAGCTTATGAAGGATGTAAAACTCCCTGAGGGAGTTACAGAAGCTTACAAGGGTAATGATGGAACCGGATATGTTTTTATGCTGACACAGAAGGGATACGGCGGAGCAATAAAACTGATCTGCGGTATAAGACCGGATGGCACTATGGAGTCCATTAAAACACTATCTCATGGAGAAACCAGTGGTATCGGTTCAAAAGTAGTTGATAATGCAACAGGCTACAATAAAAATTACAGCGGTAAAACAGCTGCAAATTATGAAAGTGTTGACTTTGTAACGGGAGCCACAATTTCCTCTAAAGCTTACAGGGCTGCTGTTAAGTCTGCTTTTGAAGCTTATGATGCTGTGAAGGGGGTTAAATGATGAATAAAACTGCACAGAATTTTGTCAAAGGTATCATCAAGGAAAACCCCGTATTGGTTTTGGTACTTGGTACCTGTCCCACACTTGCCACATCTACCAGTGTAATAAATGCATTGGGTATGGGTGCGGCAGCTACTGTGGTTCTGCTGTGCTCAAATATCGTTATTTCTGCGCTGCGTAAGGTGATACCTGATAAAGTAAGAATCCCCTGTTATATTGTTCTTATTGCAGGTTTTGTAACTATGGTACAGATGCTTGTCAAGGCATTTGCGCCGGATCTGGATAAGGCACTTGGCATTTATCTGCCGCTTATCGTTGTAAACTGTATTATTCTTGGCCGTGCTGAGATGTTTGCTAATAAAAACAATGTGTTTGATTCCGCAATAGATGCTTTGGGAATGGGTGTTGGATTCACACTGGCGCTGTTTTGTATGGCATCAATCCGTGAGGTATTCGGAAACGGTACCTTTGCCGGAATTGAAATTCCTGTACTGATTGATAACCATATTTCTATTCTTACGATGGCGCCCGGCGGATTCTTTGTATTTGGTCTTTTGATTGCCGCTGTCAATAAATTCGGCAAGTACAAACCTAAAAAGAAAGATTTCGGCTGCGAAGGATGCCCGCAGGCTGAAAGCTGCGGTAAAACAAGCTGTGAAAAACAAGAAAAGGAGGCTGCTGTAAATGACTAAACTCATTGTTATACTGCTTTCTGCGGTTTTTATCAATAACTATGTATTGTCACGTTTTCTTGGTATCTGTCCTTTTCTGGGAGTATCGAAAAAGCTTGACTCCGCAACCGGTATGAGTCTGGCAGTTATTTTTGTTATGCTTATGGCTACGGCAGCAACTTATCCGATACAAAAATATCTTCTTGATCCGAATGGACTGGGATACCTTCAGACTATTGTATTCATTCTTGTCATCGCTGCACTGGTGCAGCTTGTTGAAATAGTGCTTAAAAGATATGTGCCATCGCTTCATAAGTCACTTGGTGTATATCTTCCGCTTATCACAACAAACTGTGCTGTTCTCGGTGTTACTATCCTGAATATTGACGAGGGTTATACATTTGTTGAAGCAATGGTCAATTCACTTGGCAGCGGATTGGGATTTTTCCTTGCTATGGTGATGTTCTCCGGTGTGCGCTCTACAATTGAGGGCAGTGATATTCCTGAGAGTTTCAAAGGGCTGCCTGTTACGTTGACTGCGGCAGCGATCACTTCGCTTTCTTTTCTCGGATTCAGCGGTGTGATTGAGAATCTTTTTCCGATGTAATGACGGAGGTGCGAAATGATAAATGATATTTTAACTGCCGTCATCCCTGTTGTAATTATCGGCATTATTTGCGGCGCAGTACTTGTTATTGCGTCTAAGCTGATGGCGGTAAAGGAAGACGAAAGGTTTCCGAAAATCAGAGAATGTCTGCCGGGCGCCAACTGCGGTGCTTGCGGATTTGCAGGCTGTGACGGTTATGCAAAGGCTCTTTGTGAAACACCCGGTACGGCGACTAATTTGTGTGTTCCCGGTGCGGATGCTGTATCAAGACAGCTCAGCGAAATAATGGGAGTAGAGTTTGAAGATGTTATCGAACAGGTTGCAATAGTACATTGTGCAGGTGACTGTAATAAAACACAGGATAAATATGAGTATCATGGTATCAACAGCTGCAGTGCGGCGAAACTGCTGTACGGCGGCAAGGGCAGTTGTACTTACGGATGTCTTGGGCTTGGCGACTGTGTGAATGTATGTCCTCAGAATGCAATCACTGTTGTTGATGGGGTAGCAAGGGTCAATCCTAAGGAGTGTATCGGCTGCGGACTTTGTACCAAAACCTGTCCGCAAAAACTGATTTCTCTTGTTGCCGATGTGGAAAAGGTTGTTGTTACTTGCAGTAATAAGGACAAGGGTGCTGTGACCCGGAAGGTATGCACCAACGGATGTATCGGCTGTAAAAAATGCGAACGTGTATGTCCTTCGGGAGCAATTAAGGTTATTGATAATTGTGCTGTAATCGATTACAGTAAATGTCCCGACTGCGGAGATTTCGGTGTATGTGCGAAAAACTGTACAACCGGATGTATTATGTTATCCGATCTCAGCGGTCTGCACCGTTTTAAAGAAGATTGATATTCCTGTTTGCAGATAAAACTGACGGAAAGCAGCAATATGAAAATTAAGGGGGATCTCCAGATGACAGATAATGAAAGACAGTCATTGATTCAGGCAGCATTGAATGTACGGGAGAATGCCTATGCACCGTATTCAGGATTTTATGTAGGTGCGGCACTGCTTACGGAGAGCGGAAAACTCTTTACGGGTACAAACGTTGAAAACAGTTCGTTTCCCGTAGGTGTGTGTGCCGAAAGAAGTGCCTTTGCTGCAGCAATCAGCAGCGGTGAGCGCAAATTTACCGCCATTTGTGTAACCGGCGAGAAAAAAAATAATTCTTTGCTTGCCGCTGACTACTGTATGCCGTGTGGAATGTGCAGACAGTTTATGACGGAATTTTGCGCTAAGGATTTTGAAATTATTTCCGCTAAAACACCGGACGATTTTCAGGTATACCATCTCTCTGAACTTATGCCGGGAGCCTTTATGCTGTTTGGGGCACTGACAGGCTTTAATGATACATGATCAGATAATGATATGATACTTTGACTGTATGTTCCCATACAGCATAAAAGCTGTTTTAGCGGAAGGTTCATCCTGCGGAAAATTCAGCCGAAAAAAGTGGTTTCTGTTTAGTGTTTGCAGTCCTCTGCACTTTTATGGCTGCAATTGTCTGATGTTGAATTTCTGCAGTCCTGTGTGTTTGTCTGATTAGTTGTCTGAGTGTTTTTATTCTTATTTTTGCTCAT
>CACZPV010000033.1 GCA_902783065.1 uncultured Ruminococcus sp. | reverse complement strand
GTCAATGCATAACTTGCTGAATATAAAGGTTTTAAACATTGCTTGATGTGACGAAGGTTTAACATATGTATACATCAGACTTAAAGCTGTTTTCTGTCTGCCTCAGGCGGGCGGCAAACAGAAAACAGCTGATGAGATGCCGGAGGAATATTTAGCTATACAATTGTTCGTCAGAATAAAGTTGGCAAACTTTAAAGTCAGTGAATTGTAAAAATCACTGACTTTTTTCATATATAAACCTGAATCCGCTTATCCGATCTGCGGGCGTGTGCAGCATGTCCGCAGACGTTCACTACAATCTCCCTTTCCCGCTGTAAAGTGGGCAGGGGAGATTGGCAAAAGAAGTTTAGCTGTCGGATGATTTCCTAAGTGTCAAATAATGAAGAAAACTTCTGTAAGAGGCTTGATTATTATGAAAATATCGTGTGTTATCTGTGAGTTTAATCCGTTTCATAACGGACATGAATATATGCTGCATAAAATGAGGGAAAACGGTGCATCCCATGTTGTATGTATTATGAGCGGCAACTATACCCAGCGCGGAGAAGCAGCTGTATATGATAAATGGACCCGTGCAAAAGCAGCACTGGCAGGAGGAGCAGATCTGGTAATCGAATTGCCTTTAACCTTTGCCTGTTCATACGCGCAGCGGTTTGCATTTGGCGGGGTGTATCTGGCGAATGCGCTGGGCTGTGCAGATGAATTGGCTTTCGGAAGTGAATCGGCTGATATTGAGATTCTCACAGAGGCAGCCGTAGCAGTGACAAATAAAAAAGTGCAGACCGAACTGTCAGTGCTTTTGAAAAGCGGAATAACCTTTGCCGCAGCAAGAGAAAAGGCTGTGGAAAAAATTTATGGCAGAGAAATTTCTTCATTATTGAGTTCACCGAATGATATTCTGGGAATAGAATATATAAAGGTACTGCAAGAATTGAAAAGCAATATCCGTCCTGTAACAATAAAACGAGAGGGTGCCGGTCATAACAGCAGACTTGCATCAGGAAAAATCGCAAGTGCAGGTTATATACGTAGTCTGATGGATGAAGAAAGCAGCATCGTCAACAAGTATATTCCGTCAAGTGCGGTAAGAATCTGTTCCCAAGCTGAAAGCCAGCCGCCTGCCGGGGGCAGGATGAAACGGTTGGAGGAGATGCTTTTGTATCGGCTGAGAACTATGTCAGTGTCAGAGATAGCAGCGCTGCCGGAAATCAGTGAGGGACTTGAAAACAGACTTTATTCCGCAGTGAGAAAATCTGTTACTGCGGAGGAAATTATGGCATATACCAAAAGTAAACGATATACACATTCGCGTATAAGCAGGATTCTTATGTATGCTTTACTGGACTTTCAAAAAACCGGTCTTCCTGTACAGCCGTATTATCTCAGGGTGCTGGGACTGAATACACGGGGACGGGAAATTCTGAAAACAGCAGGCAAAACATCATCTTTGCCTGTAGTGATGCGTTACGCGGACTGTACTAAAAATGAAAACGCAAAAAAAATGTTTGAAAAGGAATCGTATTGTGATGATATCTATTCACTATGTGGAACACAGCGTAATATTTGTGGAACTAATATGACAACCAGACCGTTTATTGCTTTGGAATAAAACAGGAATGAATCAGCTGTACAGTGAATATACATGGAGAAACTCTGATATCAGCGAAATGCCGGATATATCAGGGTTCCGGATTTCATACGGGTCTTTCCATAAAGTCAGCTTCACGAATACAGGTGTAAAAAAAGAAATTTTTGGTCACTGATTTAGAGATGGTAAATCATGTTGATTTTGTTTTTGATTTGTGTTATGATATAGGTTATGATTTTATAAATAACTCAGACTTCTTGTAAGCATTATGTAATTTTAATCTTATAGTTTTTTTGATATTGGAAGTTTAAGTGAATCAGTCAGTGTGGAAGATATTATAGTTTTTTGTACTGAGTATTATTTTTGGAGGAATGATCACTTTGTCGCTGAATGTGAAGGAAATTGCATCCGAAGAATTTGGAAATTGTGTACAGCTTGAATATGACGGTACGGAAGCAGTGGTGACGCTCGATTACGGACCGAGAATTGTCAGTGTTAATAAGAACGGAAGTACAAATCTGATCTTCAATGCTGTTGATCCGGCAATCGGCAGAAGCCACGGACATAAAATGAGGATCACTCTTGATAAAAGTACCAATGGGATATATTGTGATAATTCTCCAGTAAGATATTCTCCAATGGCAGAGGGTGTCCGTTTTGTGCAGACGATTACCGAACCGGTTCAGCTTGAAGTAATTATGGATATCTTTTTTTCGGCAGAAGGGGATATGACTGTTGAGCACAGTGTGTTGAATAAATCCAAAGAACAAGTGAAGCTCTCTATCTATACAGAAACTCCCTTTGTTACCGATGGGTTTGTGTTTATTCCTCAGGGAGAAATCATTACACCTGAGCGTCCAAGCCGTATTCTGACTTTATGGAACGGCTGTAAATGGTCAGATGAAAGATTGTTTATCGGGGATCGTTATGTAACAGTACACTCTGAAAAAACGTCCGGAGAAAAGCCCAGGTTAAAAATAGGTGTTAACGATACAGATGGTATTGTCGGATTTATCGGAAAAAACGGTAATATCATAAAGAATTATACGCATAACCGGAATGCACTTTATCCTTTTTACAATTGTTCTGCATTTGCCACAGAAAATGACGGATATCTCAGTATACAGATGACGAGTCCTTTTTATCTGGTAGAACCTGAGGAAGCTGCAAAACATACTGAAATATGGAAGCTTCACGAGAACCATCAATGCATTAGCCATGACAATGAAAAAAGTATAGATAGTGTTTTGATGTAAAAAAACAAATATGCTTATACGACCCCTGAAAGTCCCGTTGTGATTTTCAGGGGTTTTTTGCCCATTCCGCTGCCCGGATAAGATGAAAACAGCCCCCTTGCAACTATCTTTTCTCAAGGGGGCATCAGGTTCGGTGTGAGGCAAAACCCACGTAAATACATTTTCGGTTTTGTTTAAACCTCAAAATGCTCTTTATTCAGCGTTTGGTCAGATCAGAATGAAAAAAACGGTATGTACGGCGAAACAGCTACAGCAACTGTCCCGCATATAGTGCCCAGTACGACGCCGGCGATTACGTCAGTAGGGTAATGTACCAGCAAATACATTCTGGAAAAACCCATCAGGCATGCATATACCACAACAGGAATAAACAGAATCGGCAGCATAAAAAACATTACCATTGCGACAGCAAAGGAAGAAGATGTGTGACCTGACGGGAAAGAATAATGGGCAGGATGTTTAATGAGCAGATCCTTTCCGAAATCTCTGTTACAAGGTCTTACACGTCCGACAATATGTTTAATAGTAATCTCACCTGCCAGACCGCTGATAAGCATAGCAAGAATAACGGTAAATCCGGTGATTCTGTACTTATTCATAAATATAAGCGGTAATGCCAGTGCAAACCATATATATCCGTTATTTCCGCTTCTCGTAACCGGTACCAGAATCTTATTCAGTACAGGAGTATGCTTAGCTGCCAGCTTAGTCAGTATTCTGTTGTCCCATGCTACAATTCGCTTAAGCATTTTTTCTCCTTCCTTTTATGTCTATTTAGCTAATTATATAAATCAAAAATCATCTGTCTATGCGGATTTTAATATTTAAACTTTTAAAATTATCTCCGCTTTTCAAAGCCTTCCGGGTTTTGGCGAGGTGTCCGCCCGCCTGCGGCGAGCGGACGACCATTCGTCATTTTCGCAGCTTTTGCGTCGAAAACGACTGCTTCTTGACTTTCGGAGCGGGGTTTGTGCCGCCGCAGGCGGCACAAACCCTCGCCTTTTTACAGTCGGCTATCTTCTGTCTGAAGTCGATTGTAAAATTCTGATGTTATTATACCATAAATGATATTTGATATCAAGCGGTGCCAATCGTAAGGAATGAAAAAATTCTGGAAAATTCAAACATCATCAAAGGTTTCCGGTATATTTTTTTCTTCTGCTGATCAAAAGTGATACGGTTGATATAATCAGCATTACACTAATGAAAATCAGTGCAAAGGCAGAATCTTCTACATCGAAACTGCGGTTGTCCTCCTGCGGCGCCTCAGTTTCCTCTTTTACAGACATTTCTTCGGTTTCGGCTGAGGATTCATCCTGTGCATACAGTTCTTTTCCGGTGTATTTCAGACGGATATCATAATTCAGTTCGTAGTTGGAATTGGTTATTTCGACTAACTGTGTGGTTTTTTCGGCTTTATAATTTTCCGGAAGATAGGAAATATGCGCAGCGTAGGTATCCGGAATGATATCTGTAAATTCAATTATTCCTTTGCTGTCGCTTTTTAGTGTAATTCCGCTGAGTGTCACCTCCATGCCTTCCACCGGACGGTTGTTCTGATCTTTGACAGAGTAAACTACTTTACCGGGAGCAGCTGACGTACATTGTACCGGATCTGACAGATTAAATGCGCTGTCAACTGACTTTACAAAGATGGTCTGTGGTACAGGAATATTCATATTATTTGATTGAGCATAAGTTTTCAGCCGCATCAGATCCCTGTACAAATAGGTGATATCATAAACAAACTCGGCGGAATTATCATGAAATCTGCTGGTTATCAGTGTATATGCATCATCGGAGATATATTCGTTTTCAATCAGTTCATCGATCCGGTCGCTGTAATTAAGTGTATTGTCAGTCATGCCGGCTGTATATAAAATGAAGCCTTGTATAGCCGTATTGTCTTTTGCTGTAAGTTTCAGATAAAGTCTGTCGTTTTCGGAATAAATTTCGGTTTCCGGCATTTCGGGAGCTGTATTATCCACGGTAAACTCATATGATAAGGATTTTGTTTCACCTGTACCTCCTGTTGAATCAACGGCAGAGGCATTTACGGTATACTTATACGTACCCTCGCTCAGCTGTGAGAACAGATATTGCAGATTATCAGTGTTAAAGCTGTTGATCAATTCAACATACGGCTCAGTTCCTATTTTTGCGAGGTTAGAGATTTTTCCGATATTAAGCTCAAAGACATTTTTATCACTGCTGTCACTTATAATAATTGTATACTCAGTAGTATCACGCAGCAGATAGTAATTCGGAAGGATAAAAGAGCTGGTTTCACCGGTAAGATCATGTGCATTTTTCACGGTGTTTTTGCCTGCACAGATGGTTCCGGCATCCGCTTTTCCGGTAAAATGATTGAATCCCAGAGGAGTACTGTCAATACTGCCGTTATCAATGATGCAGGCATTCAGACTGCTTGCACCAAGAGCAGGTTCTTCTGTACTGTTATATATGGAAGAATCAAAAATTTCCGCATCTGACCAGATTCCGCAGTATCCCATAAACGGAACAGACAGTACGCTGTCTGATTCCTTTGGAGTAAAAAAGACAAATCCGTCAATATACATTCCGCTTTTTGCATACAATTGATAATAATACAGCAATTCAGGTTTCAGACGGATCTTACAGTCCAGAGTCAGATTTTCCTGTGCCTTGACGGTGACGGAACGGACTTCCTTGTTGTTTACACTGAAAGTAACTGATGCTGAAGAAGAAATATCTTCGGGTGTCAGTGTGTTATAGATTTTCCCGTTAATGCTGCTCAGCTTATCACTTTGCAGGGCACCGGAAAGCTCATATGTCTGCTCCTTATCAGTAAAATTATGCAAAATCAGGGAGTAGGAATACTCTCCTGTTTCGCTGTCGCCAAGACTGATTGAAGCCATCCCGTTTTCATCGGTGATATAGACTGAGGAAGTCAGTATATTCTGAAGGTTGAGATTGCCTGCTCCCTGCAGTCTGGGAGTGTAGTATAGTTTATCGTTATATCTGGCAGGCACAGCTGTATTCATCATCAGTGCGCTGATAGCCGTGATTCTTTCCGGTGCTGCAATAGAAGCATGATTTTTGTTGATATACTGTGAAACAACGGCAGCAGCTCCGGCAGTAACAGCGGACGAAGCAGAAGTACCGGTGAATTTTTCATATCCGTTTTCATCCGGCAGAAGGAGTTCTGTTCCGGGAGCAGCAAGATCAGGTTTCAGCCGCAGATCGCTGGTCACTCCGTAAGAGGTGAAAGAAGATGGTTTGCCGCCGTTTTTATCGGTAAACGTTCCGTTTTTCTGAAAGGTTATTTTGCCGCTTGGGTGTTCCTTCAGATAAGTTTCCGCATCTGCACCTATACAGGCACATGGGATTACTGATTCATCGGCGGTAAAGCGGGTATACAGCGGTTCATCGCTGATAACGATTAATCCGGCAGCACCTGCGATTGATGCATATTTGATTTTATCTTCAAATGAGATTTCTCCACGTTTCAGAATGATTATCTTATCCTTAACATTCAGATCTGCATAATCGTTTTTAGTTCCTGTAATATCTGCATACAAATAGTCTGTATCGTTGTTTTCATTTGAAAAAGAGGGGATATCTGTTTCTCCTGAAGAAACAAAATCACAATAGGGAATTTTCTTACCGTCTTCAGTTTCAAAATAGTTGTATATATTTTCGGTGCTGTCTTCGGAGGCAGCTGAAATAACGTATGGCAGAGAGGACGGATAAGAAATCGTTCCGTAATCCGTATATTCTGCACTGATACCGTTTTTGTCCGGAGTATAAATGTTTTGCGAATTATTTCCGGCAGAAGCACAAATCAGTGTTCCGGTCTTATTCAGTAAATCCAGCGCATTTGTCAGCAGCTGTGAATCAGCTCCGGAACCAAGGCTGATATTCAGAATATCAGGTGAAAGCTTTGCCGTATCATCCAGAGCTGCCAGAAGTGAATCCTCATTGGCATAATTGCTTTCGTCTTTGCATACCTTCATAAAGATAAGCTGTGCATCATAGGCGGTGCCGTGGAAGTAATTGTTTTCATCTTCCTCAAAGCATCCCGCAGCCGCAGCAGCTGTATAGGTTCCGTGGAAAGAATAGGAAGAATAGGTATCATCGTCCTGATCTGCATAATCGTAGGCATAGATAACCTTATCACTTTTTGTAACTGATGCATTGCTGACAATATTAAAAGATGATTGACTTGTCAGTTTTTTAATTTCATCTGCCGTATAGGAAAGTGAGGAGGGTGCAGCCTGAAAAGCTTTCGCAGAGGGATCAAATGCATTATCAATAAATGCAATGACTTTGCCGTTTCCGGTATATCCCTTCTCATGGGCATTGTCGGCATGAATCATTTGTTGGTAGACAGGGGTATGATTGCTGCTTTCTTCGGATGTACCTGATTCCTCATTTTCATCTGTAGAATTTTCATTGCTTTCTTCTGTATCGGGATCTTCATCATCGTAGATTTCCGGATCCTCGTATTCATAATCGTATTCTTCAGCGTACTCTTCATCTGTCTGCGTATCGATATCTTCGTATGTTTCTTCATACGGGTCGTCATAGTATTCCTCATCATAGTATTCCTCGTCTTCCCATTCATATTCGGATACAATCATATCCTTGTTGAATACAGGGAAAACAGATGTTACGCCGGAGATTTTGCGGATCTTATCCATAGCGCTGAAAGGTGAGTTTACGCTGAATCCGTTAATAACCGTGTTGTAAGTATAGCAATTCTTAAAATCGGCGCCGCTTATAAGTTTTTCTATATTTGCCTTTACAATTGCCTGTGATTTTTTGATATTATCAATATATTTGCGGCTTTCATCAGAATCCAGCAGCTGACGGACATTTTCATAGCGGTTGTTGGATTTCAGCACGGTATCAGCAAGACTGTCACCGTCAACTGTGACTATAAAAGTGACAGAAGCATCACTTTTTGGAATATTGACCTTTGCAGCGGGTTTATTATCCTTTTGGCGGTTCAGTTGGATAATGGAGGAAGCGCGGTTAATATTGGAGTTATTTTCACTATCCGTATTTTTGCCGGGATTGACAATTGGCAGTACAAAAACGGTTACCGCCAGTAAAACGGCTATAATAACGGAATAGGTTCTTTTTTTCATCAAAGTCACCTCAAATGCCTGTGAATGAAAGTGTATGCTGTAATATTCTGATTCTGAACAGCAGATATATTGTGGCTGCTGTTCAAAACCATGCACCCGATACTTGTCCTGTAATTTGTTTGTAAATCTGTGTTCGAGTGCGGCAAATTGAAAATCTGAAATATTCAGTGTTTCCTCAACTATTATTGCATATTTTTTGTACTTTTTCAAGTGTTTCACTGAGCGATGCCGGAATACATTTTCCCCCAGCCCCCCTTCCTAAAAAAACCGAACTTTAATTTTTAATATTTCAACTTAATACTGAACCGAGAAAGTTGACGACTGATGAAAATGCTTAAGTCTAAATGGTTGTGGGTATTAAAGCAAAAACAACGGTACGCTAAAATAAGAGGCTTCGTAAAAAGCAAGCGAGCACGCCGCAGGCTGCGGAACGCCAGCCGTAGGCAGCGCAGCGGCGGTTGTAAGGGTGTTAAGGAAAAGGGATTGTCAAAG
>CACZPV010000032.1 GCA_902783065.1 uncultured Ruminococcus sp. | reverse complement strand
CTGCCTATGTCACGACTGACGGTGCGTGAAGATATTCCGTATTTTTCGGCTACTGCCTTATTGCTGACCGCCTCACCTCTCAGCAGACGATAGAATATCTCCAGTGTTCTGTCGGATATTTCATTTTCCATTGATATCACCCTGTTTCAGTTCTTTTATAACATTATACATCAACAAGCGGACATATAGCTGTCTGTTCAAAAAATGTTTACAAAAAAATCAGGACTCCCATTTACTATGGAAGCCCTGAATTTGTTTGCTTGTTCTCTTTATTTGGTCGCAATTTGGTCGCAAATTCTATGCTTGATAGCCTGAAACCCGCATGAATACTGGGATTATTTGTCCAAACTTTTCATTGTCGGGAATAATAAAACGTCTCTGATTGCGGGTGAATCAGTGAGGAGCATGCACATACGGTCAATTCCGAATCCGATGCCACCTGTTGGGGGCATACCGATTTCCAATGCATTCAGAAAATCTTCATCAGTACGATTGGCTTCTTCATCGCCTTGTGCGAGTAATTCTTCCTGAGCTTTAAATCTTTCACGCTGATCAATAGGATCATTCAGCTCACTATAGGCATTTGCCATTTCCCATCCGTTCATAAAGAACTCAAAGCGTTCCACGTATTCGGGATTTTCAGGTTTCTTCTTTGTCAGAGGAGAAATTTCAATCGGATGATCCATAAGGAATGTCGGTTGAACAAGATGTTCTTCCACGAAAGTTTCAAAGAATAGATTGAGAATATCACCTTTTTTATGGTGCTGTTCATATTCAATGCCATTTTCATCAGCTATCTTGCGAGCCTGTTCAAGATTCTTAATCTCATTAAAGTCTACATCGGCATATTTTTTGACAGCATCAATCATAGTGATTCTTTCAAATGGTTTTCCCAGATCTATCTCAATACCATTGTATACAATTTTGGTTGTGCCCAAAACCTCCTGCGCAACATAGCGGTACAGGTTTTCTGTCAGATCCATCATGCCGTGATAATCAGTGTATGCCTGATATAGCTCCATTAATGTAAACTCAGGGTTATGTCTTGTGTCAAGACCTTCATTTCTGAATACACGACCGATTTCATATACTCTCTCAAGGCCGCCGACAATCAGTCTTTTTAAGTAAAGTTCCAATGATATTCTTAGTTTGAGATCCTCATCCAAAGCATTGAAGTGAGTTTCAAACGGTCTTGCCGCTGCACCGCCTGCGTTGGATACAAGCATTGGAGTTTCAACTTCCATAAATCCCTGACTGTCAAGATAGCGGCGAATTGCACTTATGATTTTACTGCGCTTGATAAAGGTATCCTTGACTTCCTCGTTCATAATGAGATCAACATATCTCTGACGGTAACGGGTATCAGTATTGGTCAGGCCATGATACTTTTCGGGAAGAATTTGCAGGCTCTTAGTCAACAGCTTGATTTGTGAAGCGTGGATAGAGATTTCTCCTGTTTTTGTTTTAAATACTTCGCCTGTCAGTCCAACAATATCGCCGATATCCATTTTTTTAAAGAGCTTATATTCTTCTTCTCCTACGGCATCTCTTGCCACATAAGATTGTATTGTACCCTTAAGATCCTGTATATGACAGAATGAGGCTTTACCCATTACACGTTTGGACATAATACGTCCAGCAATTGTAACACTTTTTCCTTCCAATTCCTCAAAGTTTTCTTTTATATCAGCGCTGTGATGTGTAACATCAAACTTCGTTTCAACAAACGGATCTCTGCCTGTTTCCTTAAGTTCTGCAAGCTTATCACGTCTGACCTTAAGCAGCTGATTGACATCCTGCTGCTGAGGCTGACGGCTATTATTTTCGTTATTTCCAGCCATAATAATCATTCCTTTCCTTTTTCATATTTCCCATGTTTCAGCAAAAAGAGAAATAACCACTTTTACATCGATATTTCCAGAATCGTAAACTCAGATTCTCCGCCGGGAGTTTCTACTTTAACGATATCACCTACTGATTTTTCAAGCAAAGCTTTACCGACAGGTGATTCATCAGAAATTTTTCCGTTAAACGGATCTGCTTCGCTGGAGCCGACAATCTGAAAAATAACTTCTTCATTAAATTCCTTATCATGAGCTTTAACTGTAGAGCCGATATGAACTTTGTCAAGGCTCATTTCGCTTTCGTCAATAACTTCAACATTTCTCAGAACGGTTTCAAGTTCTTTAATTCTTGCTTCCAATTTTGCCTGGTCATTTTTTGCCTCATCATATTCGCTGTTTTCCGAAAGGTCGCCCTGTGCTCTTGCAGACTGGAGGTTTTCAGCAATTTCCTTTCTTTTTACTGTTTTAAGTTCGTTCAGTTCTGCCTCATATCTTTTTTTGCCTTCTAAGGTAAGCTTGATTTTCGTGACTTTATCTGCCATAAATATGACCGCCTTTACATTATATAGTATTCGTAACCGCCGGATCAATCCAGCACACCGATAATTACTATTATATTAATAATCCGAATTGATGTCAAGGGCAAAATGAGGCAAACTCAGGGTTTTTGAATGAGTAAACAAATTGTTAATGACTATT
>CACZPV010000031.1 GCA_902783065.1 uncultured Ruminococcus sp. | reverse complement strand
TGGCATTCTCCTTATAATATTCCAGATTCACCTTGATCTGCTGCTGACCTTCATCGCTGAACACAGCGGCAGCTGCACACTGTACCGGCCAAGATACACCATTGAATTTTGTGGCCTGTCTGCGGTACCAGAGCTGGTAGATATTATGTCCGTCACGCTCCAGTTCTTTTGGAATCACTGTATAGCCGCAGCGTGTACCGGTGAATCCGGCTGTTTTGGAGAGTGAACAAAATTCGATGGCGCAATTTCTTGCACCTTCAACGGCGAAGATAGATCTCGGAACATCCTCTGTAATAAATGCCTCGTAAGCACAGTCATAAAGTATTACAGCATCATTACGGATGGCATAATCAATCCATGTTTTCAGTTCTTTTGCTGTATATGCAGCGCCGGTAGGGTTGTTGGGAGAGCAAAGATAGATAATGTCAGCGTGAACATTTTCGTCAGGCATTGCCTTGAAATTGTTTTCTTTGCTGCAGTCAGCATAGATAATTTTTCTGCCAGACATAATATTGGAATCAACATAGACCGGGTAAACAGGATCTGTTACCATTACCGTATTCTCTATGCCGAATATATCACATATATTTCCGCAGTCAGATTTTGCACCGTCAGAAATCAGGATCTCTTCCGGCAAAGCATTAACTCCGAAGCTTTTGTAGTATCCTGCTATAGCTTCTCTGACAAAGGCATAGCCTTCATAATCAGGATAACCCTTGAAAGTTTCCTTTTTTGCAAGATCATCGGCACCTTTTTTCATTGCTTCTACAACAACGGGTGCCAGCGGAAGGGTGACATCACCTATTCCTAGACGGATTATATCCTGATCCGGATGTTCGTTTTGATAATCATTAACCCTTTTTGCAATTTCTGCGAATAAGTAATTCGGTACAAGGTTGTCAAAATTGCTGTTAACTTTCATAATAAAATGCTCCTTTTTTTCTTAGAATAGCATAGCTGATTGTAAAATTTTGAAATTCCTTTATCTATGCGTTTTTGTTATCATATGATTTACAATTTTTCCCCGCTGTAATCCGTCATTTTCGTAGCTTTTGCGTCGAAAACGACTGTTTTGACTTACGGGGCGGGGTTTGTGCCGCCTTTTTACAATTGGCTATCTTAGAATAGCAGATGTACGGATTTTAGATCCTGCATGTTGACACTAAGTCTGAGTACACTTCTGATACAAGCGGTGAGTTTGAACAATCCGTTAATCTGCAAGTTAAGTTTGCTTTACTATTTTACTACATATTTGCAATTTTAGCAAGAGGAAATTGCAAATCGGCGACAAGAGGAAATTGCAAATCGGCGAGCCGCCGGAGCCTGAATGTGAAATTTTTTTCGTTCACCACAGATATTTTGTATCGCTGCCAACTATAATTTTACACTTACTGCAAAATCGAAGACGGCAAAAAATGTTAGTATGTTGAAAACTAATTTCCTGATGATGTAATTACGGGTAAAGCATTCAGTGTTACACCTTTAAAATCATAAGATTTGCAGTCAGACCGGCCGCTGTTCCAATCAGCATAATGGTGTTACTCTGACGGATATGCTTTTTGTGGATAGCATTACACAGAATAAATGGAACGGATGCTGATATCATATTTCCGTATTCACTGACATGATCTATGTATTTTTCTTTCGGAATTTTTAGCTTTGGCATCATAAAACTCAAAGCTTTGCTTGCCTGATGGGGGATTACTATATCGATTTCGTCAAGGGTTATCTCTGCACGTTCCAGACTTTCTCTCATAAACGCCGGCAATCTCCATGCAGAAAGCCGCAGCACACGAAGACCTTTCATATCAAAATAATAATCGGTTTTATTTTCTTCTGTCATCATGAAAGAAGGCATAAGACCGCAGCCTCCCCGGATCTCTGTATCATGTGCTCCTTCCGACCATGTTTTTTGCGTGGAAAACAAAACACCTTTTTCTTCTGTACAGGAACTGACGATAAAGGCGGAAACCGCGTCCGAAAACAGTTCAAAGCTTTCCCTCTGATCGGGGTTAAGTGCGGCAGATGCAGTATCACCTGAAACAATCAGAATACGATGGTATTTTCCGCTGTCCGTCATATATGCAGCTATATCCAGAGCAGAAATAAAGCTTGTACAGGAGGTATTGATATCCATGGCAGGAATATCAGTTCCGAATGCTACTCTTTCGTGAATAAGTGCAGCGTTGCATGGGATTGCCTGCAGAGGTGTTGCCATACCTGCTATAATACAGTCAATATCAGAAATTTTCAGTTCTGCATCCAACAATGCATTTTGCACAGCTTTTTCTGCAAGATCAAGGATAGTCTGGTTTTCCGATAATCTGTATCGTGTCTGATTGCCGAATTTTATTTTGTTATTCGGGAGTGCATTGGCACATCCGATGATTTTGATTTTCCTTATCATTTTGTATTCTCCTTTCTATTGTAAAGATTTAGTTTATTGTAAAAGTTTGAATTTGTTCTATCCATGCGGTTTTTGATATCATGTGTTTACATTTTTTTCTCCGCTGTAGTGCGTCATTTTCGCAGCTTTTGCGTTGAAAACGACTACTTCTTGACTTTCGGAGCGGGGTTAGTGCCGCCGTAGGCGGCACTAACCCTCGCCTTTTACAATTTTCTTCGTCTTTCAAAGTTTTTCGGGTTTGGCGAGGTGTCCGCCATTTTATAATAGGCTATGTGGAGGGATTCAGATGATTGTAAAATACAAAAATCCTTTATTCATACGGTTTAAAAGTATACAGTCATTAAGGCTGTGTAATGACTGCAACAGCGTTTCCGGATAAAATATCAATTTCTGCACTGTCAGAAGTAAAAGTATTGCTTACGCCAACAGGATAATCTGCGGTCAGCACTCCGCAGCGGAGATCATACTCAAAACCGGTCAGGCTTAACTCGATATGATTGCAGGCATATGGAAAAATACCAAAGCCGCAGTTTTTCTTTCCGCAGATTACGGTTTTACCCTGACACATGACAAGTGTGGTGCTTTTGTCATCAATAACAGCCGCTTTTTTTCCAAGCAGAGCAAGATGATACAGAACAGAAATATTGGCAAGAGTATGATCAAAGCGGCCTCCTGTCATACCGAACAAAAGAAATTCATCAAATCCGAGAGTCAGACATTCTTTGACAACAGAAACGGTATCTGTATCGTCTTTTCTTACCGGGAGCCTTATAATTCTTGATTTTTCTGAATCTGGATAATCGCTTGAATCGAAATCACCGACAATCAGATGAGGTATCAGTCCGAGCTGCCGGGCATAAAGATGTCCGCCGTCAGCACATGCAATGAAATCATCCTGCCGGATGTTATCCTTAATAACATTGATATCTGTGTCGGGAGATGACCCGATAATGATACATCGTTTTGTATTCATTAGTTCTCCTTTATAGCATATATTT
>CACZPV010000030.1 GCA_902783065.1 uncultured Ruminococcus sp. | reverse complement strand
TATCGGCGGAGATAAAAATATTGTTTTATGGCTGCTTTATATCACTATAGCTGTCATAGCCCTTGCTGCAGCGATAACCACAAAAAGCACAGTAGAACAGGATGCATCTGTTATTGGTACGCTCCGTGCTTCAGGCTTCCGCAGGAGTGAAATCATCGGGCATTACATACTTTTGTCAGTTATTACAACCTTAGCAGCTGCACTTATCGGAAATATCATTGGCTATACTTTTATGAACAGTGTTTGTGCATCAATGTACTACGGGTCGTATTCATTTCCCGTTTATACGCCGAATATCAACGCAGAAGCTTTTTTATTGACTACCGTTGTTCCTGTCGGAATCGTACTGACAGTGAATTTTGCATTACTCAACCATCTGCTTTCACTTCCGCCGCTTCAATTTCTGCGGCATGAACTTAAACGAAAAAAGAAAAACAGAAATATTCGTCTTGCTTTTGGTTCATTTACCGCAAGGTTCCGAACAAGGGTAATATTACGTAATTATCAGGCATATATGGTATTGTTTGTCGGAATACTATTTGCAAATCTTCTTTTGATGTTCAGTCTGATATGGACACCGCTTCTGGATAATTTTCGTGATACTGTTCTGGATCATGTAATTGCCGACAATCAATATATTTTAAAAGCCCCTGCCGATACGATTCAGCCAGATGCAGAAAAATTTGCTGTATATTATCTTAAAAACGACAATGGTGAAGATATCACCATATATGGCATTTCACAGAATTCACAATATGTCAAGGGACTTGATCTATCAGGAAATCAATTCTATGTTTAATCCGCTTATGCAGATAAGTACGGTGTCAGAGAATCAGACAGAATCCGATTCTCTGAAAAATTCAGCAGTAAGGAATATTATTTTAACTCAGCCGGAACATACGATTATCCTGCATCGCTTTGTCTTTTTACCGGAATTGATAACTTCCGCAATGTATTCAACATGGACGAGGACTACTACACCGGATATTTTTGTAACAGCAAAATTGATGACATCGATGAAGAATATATTGCATCTGTCATCGGCAGAAGCGATCTTACTATGACTGCCGATCAGCTTGAAAATTCAGTCGGATTTGTCAAGTTATTTGCATTTTTCGCTATAGCAATTTATATTCTGATGATATACATTCTTTCAAAAATGATTACTGAAAGAAATGCAAAATCAGTATCAGTCCTTAAGATTCTTGGCTACAAAGTATCGGAAATATCAGGTCTTTATAATATTTCTACCGGGATCGTTGTATTGATTTCCATGCTTATAAGCTTACCTTATCAGCAGGTATTCTTCTGGCAATTATTTCTGCAGGTATCGCTTTAGCTCTTGTATTCATAACTAAAAAGAGAGTATAATATAAACGGTAAGCTTTCATACAATAAAGGCTCTTCATACGGAGAGCCTTTATTGTAGTATATTTAATATGTTTAATATGGCGGGATGGTTATGAATAACGGAAAAAAAGGAAAAAAAAGATTCAAAAACGATTTTCTCCTTATCGGAGGACTGATAATATCAGGCGGTGCAGTGCTTGTTTTAGCCTTATTCAACGGACATAACGGAAATTCGGTTGAAGTTCGTGTTGACGGGGAAATACAGGGTATTTATTCTCTTTCAGAAAATCAAACAATTGAAATAAATGGAACAGGCGGACATAATACACTTATCATAGAAAACGGAAAAGCCTTGATGAAAGATGCCGATTGTCCGGATCAGTTATGCGTCAGACAGGGTGAAATCAGTCTTAAAGGACAATCAATAATTTGCTTGCCGCATAAGGTTGCAGCAGAAATTACTGACGCAGACAATTCTGATTTCAAGTCTGAATCCGATATAGATATTATTGTGAAATAAGGTATGTAAGTATGAAAAAAAAATCAAAAACAAATGTCCGGAAAATTGCCGTTTACGGTATGATGACTGCATTGGCACTGATATTCAGCTATCTTGAATCGCAGATTCCCACTTTCTTTCCAGTCCCGGGTATGAAACTGGGTATCACCAATATTATCGTAGTACTGTCCCTTTACAAAATGGGTAACGGAAGCGCTATGGCAGTAAATATTCTGCGAATCATTCTTGTATCATTTCTGTTCGGTGGTCCTTCCGCTATGATATACAGTCTTGCCGGAGGATTTCTTTCAACTTCCGTAATGATTCTTCTGAAACAAACCGGGAAATTCAAGGTTGTAACCGTAAGCATTGCCGGAGGAATCTTTCATAATGTCGGTCAGATCCTGATTGCAATGGCTGCACTGAATACCAATGGAATTGCATGGTATCTTACGGTGCTATGGTTTACTGGAATGGCAACTGGTGCACTGATCGGACTGCTGGGCAATGAACTTATCAAAAGGATTCCGGATAAAATTTTTGAAGGAGAATTAAAAAAATGAAACAAAAAATCTGTATCGTTTTAGCAATCTTGTGTTCTGTATTAATTCTTGGAGCCTGCGAAAAAAACTCTGAAAATACCGATTTTTCCCGTCAGAATGATAATATATCACAAATCTCTGATGAAAGTTCTTCATCTGCCTCTAAAGAAATTTTTGCCATGGATACTTATATGACCATTACGGCATACGGCGAAAAATCACAGGAGGCTGTTGATGCAGCTGTCATGGAAATACAACGTCTGGATAAACTTCTGTCCGTTGGAAACAGCAGCAGTGAAGTCTGTCAGCTGAATAACAGCGGAAATATAAAAATGTCAGAAGATATCAAGGAACTGATGAAAACATCAAAATGGATTTTTGAAAATACTGACGGTGCCTATGATATCACGATATATCCGCTGATGGAACTGTGGGGTTTTACAAAAACACAACAAGCAGTACCGGATCAAAAGGATATCGATACCATACTTTCCTGCTGCGGTTTTGAAAAGCTTAAAATCGATAACGAAACACTTACGCTGGGCAAAAATCAGGGAATTGATTTCGGCGGCATCGCCAAAGGATATACGAGTGCCAGAATAATGACAATCTTTAAGGAATACGGAATTAACTCCGGTGTTGTTTCCTTGGGCGGAAATGTACAATGCTGCGGAGTTAAAACCGACGGCAGTTTGTGGAGGTGCGGTATCACCAATCCTGATGCACCGGATGATACAACCAACCTGTTGGGTGTTATTAATGTCAGAGATAAGGCAGTAATTACTTCCGGAGGATACGAACGCTTTTTTGAAGAAAACGGACAAACATATCATCACATTATGAATCCAAAAACCGGATATCCGGCTGACAGCGGATTGCGTTCAGTCACAATTGTCAGCGAAAACGGCACGCTTGCAGACGGTCTTTCCACTGCCTGTTTTGTAATGGGCAGAGATCGCGCTGTACAGTTCTGGAAAAATAACAAAGATCAATTTGATATGATTCTTATGACCGATAAAAATGAGATTATCATTACCGAAGGTATTAAAGAAGCCTTTTCTTCGGATATGAATTATGAAATTGTAGATTAATTTTCTTTCAACTAAATTTTAATAACTTTGGCAGCGACTGCGGTCACTGTCTTACAGGAGTACATAATTTATGGATAAAAAAACTATTATCAAAACAGGCAGCTTACTTCTTCCCGCTGCAGTAGTAGCAGCTTCATGTGGATTTAGTATACTTCTGCATCAGCCTGACATTGCACAATCAGATAATATTAATGAATCTGCTTTGGCTGCAGAAATATCTGACGACAGTAAACAAAGCAGTGTGTTGGAGAAAGATGTTTCCGGCAGTACTGTTCAGGAAAGCGTAAAACCTGAAAATATGTCTAACGAATCTGCTCAGAATTCTGCTGCCGCCTCGGAAACTTCAAAACATATTTCCGGAAAAACAAACAAAAAAAATAATATTTCTGCTTCAGAAAACAGTAACGTGCAAATCTCTCAAACAAGCGGAT
>CACZPV010000029.1 GCA_902783065.1 uncultured Ruminococcus sp. | reverse complement strand
TTCTTTCATAAGTTTTATCACTAAAACTTTCACCGATTCCCTTATATGCCTGTCTGACACTTCCACAAGCACAAAACAACTATGGTGCCGTCCGCCTGCAGCAGTCAACACCATTAGTCATTCCACAATCGGTAAAAACAGTATAGAACATTTTTTTTGCTTTGTAAATAGCTAAAACAAAATAAATTGATATTTTATGATATCCGTACAAATTGATAATTTTTTAACGATTGGTTTTTAGTATCTTTTTCATAATGTATTTTTCAAACAGAACAAGAAATTCTTTGTTTTGTTCCTGACTTCCAGTTGTAATACGCAATGCCTGTGCTTCTTTAAAATACCTTACAGCCACACTGTTCTCCAGCATAAACTCATAGATCTTATCCGCCTTATCAGTTTCGAGAAAAACAAAATTAGCACATGGTTCATATATTTTCATCGGCAGCTGATAGTTTTCAATTATTTTTTTCAATTGTATGTACAATTCTCTGGTATTTGAAAAAATCTCGTCACGATGTTTCTGAAGCATTTCCTTATGAGAATATATACAGGTACCTATTTCCTGAGAAAGCGAATTGACATTATAAGGAGATTTTATCGCCCTTAAAGCCTTGGTAATTGATGAATTTGCCACTGCGAAGCCAAGACGTATTCCGGCTGCTCCGACTGCCTTGGAAGCTGTTTTAAGTACGATCAGATTATCATATTCGTGTGCTTCTTTTAAAAGCGGCTCACTCCAGAAATCCATATAAGCTTCATCAAGTACCACAAGACAATTTTCGCATTTTTTAATTAGTTTTCTTGCATCATCCGCCGTAATTCCACGCCCTGTCGGATTACACGGATTGGAAAAAATAATCATATCAGCAATATTTTCCTCAGCAAATGCCACAAGATCGTCAACATTAATATTAAGTTCATCATTTTTCTGATATGTATATACGGCATTTTCTGATAAAAAAGAATAAAAACCATACATTGAAAAATCAGGATTTACAACAACCACCCTGCTCTCTTTTTCAAGCATAGCAGAGGCAAGCAAATACAGCATTTCATCAGAACCGTTCGTCACAGTAATATTATCGGGGTTCAGTCCGTAATAATCTGAAAATGCCGCTGTCAGCTTTTTAGCTGTAGGATCGGGATAACGGTTAAAGTCCATCTGATCAATTATATTTTTTATTTCTTCTTTTATTTCTTCTGGTAAATTAAAAAATGATTCATTCGCGTCAAGGCGGATTCTATAATTCCCGTTAATTGGTTCATACGGCTCCAGTTTCCTGACTTTTTCACACAATTTATATGACATAATTACCTCCGGAAAGAGTTTTGTTTTAACTGAATATTACGGTTAATGAATTAATCAGCATTCCCTCAGGCTCATTCAAACCTTACTTTAATCGAATTAGCGTGTGCAGTCAGACCCTCAGTGTTGGCAAAACGGACGATATCATCACGATCATTTCTGAGAGCCTCTTCTGTGTAATAGATAAAACTTGACTTTTTGATAAAACTGTCAACTGAAAGCGGAGAAAAGAATCTTGCCGTTCCACTGGTCGGGAGAACATGATTCGGTCCTGCAAAATAATCGCCGAGCGGTTCCGGGGAATAGTTACCGAGAAAGACCGATCCGGCATTATCCAGTTTTCCTACATATTCCATTGGATTTTCACAGCACACTTCAAGATGTTCCGGAGCAAGGCTGTTAGCCATTTCGACTGCCTTCTCCATATCATCGCATACGATAACGGCTCCGAAATTTGTCAGAGATTCGTCTATTATTTCTTTTCTGGAAAGCGACTGCATCTGTCTGTCAAGTTCTGCAATTGTCTTATCAGCAAGTTCTTGTGATGTTGTAACAAGTATTGCTGACGCCATTCTGTCGTGTTCTGCCTGTGACATAAGATCTGCTGCAAGATATTTAGGATCGGCACTGTCATCAGCAAGAACCAGAATCTCACTGGGACCTGCTATCATATCGATATCCACAATACCATAAACCAGTTTTTTGGCTGTTGCCACAAAAATATTGCCCGGACCAACAATTTTATCAACTTTTGGAACACTCTCTGTTCCGTAGGCAAGTGCTGCCACTGCCTGTGCTCCGCCCATCAGAAATACTCTGTCTACTCCAGCAATCATTGCTGCCGCCATAATATCGGGATTAGGTCTTCCGTTTTTCAGCGGAGGAGTTACCATTATCAATTCTTTAACACCTGCAATCTTAGCAGGAATTGCATTCATAAGTACAGACGATGGATATGCCGCAGTACCGCCGGGAACATACAGACCGACTCTTGCTAATCCTCTGACCCTCTGACCAAGAATTACACCGTTTTCTTTAG
>CACZPV010000028.1 GCA_902783065.1 uncultured Ruminococcus sp. | reverse complement strand
ACTCTTGCCAGTGTTTCTATACAGTATAATTCCTGAACAAGCACTTTCTGCTGAGATAGCCTTATTACTGCCACTGCAAGCACAGTACTGGTCAGCAGCATAAGTCCTTCCGGAATAATACTCGTCATTGATGCTACCGTAGACACAACTACTTTTTGCAGGCTTTCCGAAACTTCCCCGAACAGGGTTGTAACCATTACAGATTTGTCGAAATTCAGATTATATTGACGCAGGAAAAGCAATGCCGAAAGCGGGAGTATAATAAACGTCAGAAAACGTATAATAGTCTGTAGTGTAATCATAATTTCCGAATTGATCTTTTTGGTATATTTTGCTTCGGCTGAAATTTTTGAAGCGTAGTTATCCTGTGCAACGTGTTCTACTCTTGCTATACATTTACCGCTGACAACATAGCTTCCCGAGAGAACCATATCACCTTTTCTTTTGATAATTGCATCGGATTCACCGGTCAGCAAAGACTCATTTACTTCACATTCTCCGGATACCACAATGGAATCGACAGGAATCTGATTTCCCTGCGAAAACTCAATAATATCGTCTAAAACAATATCTTCAGTAGAAATATGTATTTTTTTCCGATCACGTATAACAGTCGCTTTTGTTTCTGATACAATCGACAATTTTTCGATTGCTTTTTTCGCACGCAGTTCCTGTACAATACCAATTGTAGTATTGAAAAACATTACACCAAGAAAGAGCATATCTCTGTATGATCCCACAAAAAGTACTGCTATACCAAGCAAAATATTTAAAATATTAAACAGCGTTACAATATTATCATATAAAATTCTTTTAATACTTTTTCCCTTCGGTTGGGTGTTTTTATTATAAAGCCCCTCTTTTTTACGGTTCTCCGCCTGTTTCTCCGTCAGCCCGATTCCGGGAGAAGAAGCAATCCTTTCAATATTCTCCGAAAGACTGACATTATCGGAATTGTCTTTAACTTTTGTTTTTTTCATAGCTGATCTCCTTAAAATATTGTATATTATAGTCGATTGTAAAAGTCTAAATTCCTTAACCTGTGCAGTTTTTGATATCATGTGTTTTACATTTTTTCTCTGCTGTAATCCGTCATTTTCGTGGCTTTTACATCGAAAAAGACAAATTTTTGACTTTCAGGGAGGTTTGTGTGCCGCCGCAGACTGCACGCAAACCCTCGCATTTTTACAATCGGCTAATATTGTATATTAGCCAATTATAAAAATGCTTTGTTCATAAGGTTGAAACGCTATTTCAATTTATGATTTTTCTCAGCAGACATTAACCATTTTCTCTGCTTTTAGCGTCGAAAACAACTACTTTTGATTTATTGAGGAATTTTGGTACCGCTTGCGGCGAGCAGCGAAAACAATACGCAACGCCACCTTATATAGTATATAATTTAATAGGGCGTCTGTCAATCTTTCATTTAACCGGCGAGCCGCCGGACCCTAAATGTAAGTTTTTCGTTCGCCGCAGAACTTATGCACCGCTGCCAACTACAATTTTACACTTGCTCTAACCTTGAGACTATTTATTGCTGTGTATTTGAACATATATGAACCAAATGGGATATTCCCGGGATGCTTTCTCCCTGTTGAGAAGACGTTGGTGACATCAGAGCACCGGTTGCAGCAAAAAGAATATTTTTCAGTTTTCTGGATTTTATCTGCTGCATTATATACGAGCAAAACACCGATGCACAACATCCGCATCCGGAACCGCCTGCATGAACATCCTGAACTTCACGATCAAAAATCAGTTTTCCGCAGTCGTTATGCTGCTTTGAAATATCAATATCCTCCATCTGCAGCAGTCTGATAAGAAGTTCAGAACCGATATATCCCAAATCTCCGGTAAGAATAAGATCATAATCTTCGGGTTTTGTATGCGTATCATTCAGATAGGTAATAATTGTATCCGCTGCTGCCGGTGCCATTGCTGCTCCCATATTATTCGCATCCTTGATTTTAAGATCATTGATTTTTCCGAGTGTTACATCTTTGATCATACAATCTGATATGCCCTGTTCAATAATCACAGCACCTGCGCCTGTCACTGTCCACTGTGCAGTCAAAGGTCTTTGACCTCCATATTCTATCGGCAGCCGAAATTGTCTTTCTGCAGAACAAAAATGAGAAGATGTGACCGCCATTGCTCTGTGAACCGCACCGCTGTCCGTCAATAATGAACTAAGCAGCATTGTTTGTGCCATTGTAGAACATGCTCCATACTGACCCAGAAACGGAACACCTATGCTGCGTAGTCCGAAAGTTGATGAAATACACTGATTCAGCAGATCGCCCGCCAATACAACATCAATATCTTCATAATGAAGCCCTGCCTTTTCTGCAGCAATTCTGGCGACATTGCTCTGTAACCTGCTTTCTGCTTTTTCCCACGTGGTTTCTTCCAGAAGATCATCGGCATAAACTTCATCAAAGTACTGACCTAACGGACCTTCCGATTCCTTATGTCCTGCAATTCCGGCGGAACTACAGATACATATTTCACCGTCCAACCGAATTGTTTGTTTTCCAATTTTATGTGCCATAAAAAAACCTCCCGTATTTTGCATTTCAGGTTTAGTATGTTCAAAACACAGGAGATTATTCTTATTTCATACCTTCATAAGCAATTTTGGCAGCTTCAATATCCATATTACAGTAAAGTTTGTACAATCGGACATTGTCCGACAAACGATCAAGAATTTTCAAAGTTTTTATCATTTTTATTTTATCATCCGGACGATATGTTTGCTGTAAAAGCATTGGAAATACTTCAGACTTATCAGACGTGACAATAGTATTAGTTTCTGCTCTGTTAAGAATTACAATTGCTTTCAAGGGCACACAGATATTATTGCTGATTCTGTGTTTACCGTTATACGGAGTACCATAGGCAAATACACCTTTTTCATCAACTTTCAGCAAAGGTTTATCGTCATTTACCATAATTGCACGTTCGCCGAAATATTTTCTCCATAAACGGGTATGAGTTGATTTTCCGGTACCGCTTTTTGCTGTAAATAAATATGCCTTATCATCAACCGAAACAACCGAACCGTGAAACAATATAGTATTATAATCAATCATTTCAGAGGCAATTTTTCTGTATACAGCTAATTCTTCTAAATATCCATCCGGGTAATGATATGGGGACACACCCTCAACTTCTGCTTCACGTAATGATTTTGTTTTTTCAAATTCAATATCTTCCTTTAAAATCGTAACTGAAAAATCACTCATTCCAACAACTCTGTAGTCTTTACAATATTCATGTACATCAGGATAAATAGAATTAATCTCTATTATTTTATCAGCTATTTTGTATTGATATGTCATATAACACCTCTGATTGGCTCATTGTTTGAATAAAACAAATCTTCAAAAAAGACTGCTTTGTGGGTTCGTATTATTGTATTATATCAGTATTTCACTATATAACCGGTAGAATAGGAGTTTCGTTTGGATCCCTAGGAATATCTTCAATTTCTCTTTCAAGCTGAGATTTTGATTGTTCTGTAATTTGTGATGATTCTTCCGTTTTGCTGTTTTCAGCAGATTTAGAAACCTGAGAAACCACTGAACTCTCCCGGCTGGTTTGTGAACTTTCAGATTTATGCTGTGAAGAATCCCTTACAGAAGATGAGGCTTTTTCAGACGACTGACGGGAAGTCTGAGTTGAAGTTTCAGTTTGAGTTGAAGCCCGGGAAGTTTTCGCGCTGCTGTTTTGTTCAGCAGACGGTTCAATATCCGGCATAATTATTTCTGTCTGATTATTTTGTTCATCAGGTATAGTACCTGATATCGTCTGTTCTGACTCTGATGTAGATTTCTGCTGTGAAGAAGAATCTGTAAGACCAGATGTTTTTTGGGTCATAGACTCGGAATCCGAGTTTTCATCTTTTTTATTTTTCTGAGTTGTTTCAGCAGAAGTTTGCTGAACGCTGTTTTCTTCGGCAGATGAGTCGGAAAGAGAATTTTCCTCTTTTTCAGATACTTCTGCAGCAATGCTTTCAGAAGCAGAAGTACTTTCTCTTTTATTATCAATGCTATTCTGACCGCATCCAGTCAATGGCAGTACAGCCAATAATGCAAACATTACTGATATCAAAATTGTTTTTTTATTCATAAAAAATCCTCTTTTCTGTTTCTTAACTTAAACATCCAAATAATAATTATTCTATTAAAACGTTTTTTATCGTTTCCTTAATAATATAACAAATACAGACAAAAGTCAAGGAACACTAACGCACAACGATCTTGCGAGTTGCCGAATCAAAACGTATTTCCCAGACCCACCTCTCAAAAACACTGAAAATATTTGTACAATCTGTTATTGAAACATTTGATTGCAGATGAGAAATACCAAACATTGAATCAATAAAAGCAGACGACTAATAAAAATGTTTAAGCCTAAATGGCTGCGGGTATTGGTAAGGGGCCAGCGTCACGCTGGTTCAGTTATTCAGACTTTACACCCGCGTGTCAGGATTTTTGGTGATTCAAACCGACCACCGAAATCAGATTGAAAAGATTGCCTGCTTTTTCCCGGAGACCAGTATTAATCACTCCAGTGGCACTGACTTCTACATTCAACAAACCATAAATAGCAAAAGGGATGCATCAAATATGATACATCCTTTTTTGCATTATTTTGTTTTCTTTGCAGAAGTTTTTTTAGCTGCCGATGCTTTGGTTGTTTTAGGTTTGGGATCATCCTTTACAGCAAAAATAGCTGTTCCAAACGGCGCAAGTCTGATATCGGCTGAATGCTGCCACTGACAACAGGGAACCGGTTCTGATTTGATTGGTTCAACATTTGTAATACCCTTTCCCCCGTAAATTTCAAAATCAGTATTAAGTACTTCTGTCAGAGTACATCCGTCCTTAAGACCTATTTTATAGTTATCCCATTCAACAGGTGACATATTACATACAATAATATACTTTTGTCCATCTGTCATTCGATAATAAGAATATACATTATGATCTGCATCATCCGCATTTATCCACAGGAAACCATCTTTATCATAATCCTTTTCGTAAAATGCAGGATTCTTTGTAACAAGCTCCCCTATTTCACGGAAAAATCTATGGAAACAACGATGCATTTCGTATTCCTCTATCAGGAACCAATCCAATTCCTTCGTTTCATCCCACTCTCTGAACATTCCAAGTTCGTTGCCCATAAAGTTCAGTGTCTTTCCGGGATGTGTAAACATATAAGCATACAACGTTCTCGCCTGTGCAAATTTATTAGCATAATCACCGCCCCACATTTTTTGTACGATAGTTGCCTTTCCATGAACAACTTCATCGTGTGAAAGCGGTAATATAAATTTTTCAAAACCAAAATATGCCATCGACCAATTGATCTTATTATGGCTGCCCTTTCTGAACAACGGATCAATCTTCATGTATTCAAGGGTATCATTCATCCAACCCATATCCCACTTATAATCGAAACCAAGTCCGCCCATCTCCACAGGATCTGTTACATGAGGATAATCCGAGGAGTCTTCTGCAATCAGTATAATATTGCCGAATTCTTCATTAAGTCTGGTATTCATCTTTTTAAAGAAATCTACCGAACGATCATTGACACCTCTGTCTTTATTGCCCATCCAATAAATGCCGTTATTGATAGCATCCATTCTTATACCATCAAAATGATAGACATCAAACCAGAAAGCCGCAGCAGAAATGAGGAAACTCTGCACTTCGCCTTTAGATACATTGAAATTATATGTACCCCATTCACTTTGGTTAACATCTGAAGGCGGATATTCGTACAGATCTGTGCCATCAAAATGAGCAAGGGAATAATTATCTTTAACAAAATGTACAAAGGCAAAATCTATTATTACACCAATACCGTTACGGTGGCATTTGTCAACAAACATCATCAACTGCTCTGGATTGCCATATCTTGAAGTTGCACTGTAATACTGTGCTGTCTGATAACCCCATGATCCGTCAAAAGGAAATTCTGCCAGAGGAAGAATCTCAATATGTGTAAAATTGTTTTCTTTTACATATTTAATCAGATCATCGGCAACTTGATCATATCTGTACCATTGCGCGCCCCCATCTGCCTCGCTTTTCCCATATGGTTTTTTCCAGGAACCCATATGCATTTCATAGGTACTAAATGGTTTATCAAAACATTTAGTTCTGTTTTTAATCCATTCTGCATCATTGAAGTATTTTTTCGGTGCAATTCTGGTAATCACAGAAGCTGTATTAGGTCTTAGTTCGCTATGAAAAGCAAAGGGATCTGCCTTATCTACTACAGTTCCACCCTGCTGATAAACTCTGAATTTATAAAGCTGACCTACTCTTGCATCAGGAACACAAAGCTCATATACACCATTCGGAAGTCTGTTCATAGGGTGATATCCGCCGTTCCATCCGTTAAATTCACCGACAACATCAACACCGTGAGCAGCAGGAGCATACACTCTGAACATAATACCGCTGTCATCATCGGATACAGGATGAGCACCAAAATAAGTATAAGCATTCACTGAAATACCCTGATAGTATTCATCCATTGAAAAAGCTGCCATTACATCATCTCCCACACTAATTTGCAAAATAGAATTGCAGTTTTATTTAACAATTGTAAATCATCTAAGTTACAACTGTATATTCCTACTTATCATTTTAAATGACAGTTACACTGATGTCATTAGACATATAAATATCATTGTCGTAATTCAATGTTTCATTTAAATGAATTATAAATAGCTAATGCCAGAACAACATTCCCTTTCGCCTGAATCTGTCCCGTTGTAAACGCTCTCAAAATATCCATCTGACCATTTATAATTTTTTCAAATGTATTAATTGTCATTGTCAGATAAATATTTGCACTGTTGTGACGGATTGGCTCAATTGTTTTGACACCATTTATATATGACATATAAATATATCCTTTATCTTCACCGGTAAGGTAAAGCATAGCAGTAAAATCCTTATCAATATCAGAAAAATCCTGAGAGGATATTAATTTCTCCATATATTTGTAGCAATCGCCAAACTTCATTTTATCATCCTTCGGGAAAATAACTTTAATAAATTTATATCGTACAAAAATCATCAGATCGTTGTTCAAACAGACAAATATTTTCAACCATTACGCAATATAAAACAGCAATAATATACTGATACTGAGTTATTATAGCATACTCAAGGTCTATTAATATTCTATAATAGAATATTAATTATTATTTTTGTCAATTT